>SLBH01000010.1 GCA_007126415.1 Spirochaetales bacterium | reverse complement strand
CACCAACGCAAGATACTCCTCGAGCGCATACGCGTGCTCGAACAACGGCGTCAGCCCAAGAAAGGATGCTTCCGACTTCAACGAATGCGCATAGCGAAACGCTTGGTTCACGAGCGCGCCGGAATCCGCCGACTGCCCGATCTGGGCGATCGCATCCTTAAGCCCCTCGAGCATCACGCGTCCGTCGTCGAGAAAGGTACGGCCGAGGCGTCGGCGATACTCCATCGCTCGTGCGCGGCCCTGGCCCGAGCCTGCCGAGCGTGGCGAGCCGTCGTGTGAGAGCGTGCGAAGGCCGCTCATCGGCCGCCCTCACCGAACGAGGCTGTACGTCGATATCGAGAGGTACCGGTGTCCGACGCATCGGCCTGGGTGTAGCGGCGAAACAGTCGCAGACTGCGGCGGCGCAGAACAGGGTCGGTTTCGCGTAGGCCGGAGAGGATCACCGAATGAAAGTGCTGCGGTCGAGCTATCGTTTCCACTGCGGTTAGGATCGCAGTCTTTACCGCCGCGGAGTCGCGATGAAACGCCGTGGCGAGTTCCCCGCCCGACTGCAGGATCTCGAGCTTAGCGACCGCACGCACCGCTTCGAGCACCACAATCTCGGCGGGGTCGTTCAGCGCTTGCCGAATGTAACCGTACGCAAGCTTCTTGCGACGATTGCCGAGCATACGCACCGCAAAGGCGCGCCGACTGACACTGTTGGACTCAACCGCCATACGCCCAAGCGTGAATAGATCGTACTCGCGCTCCGCCCCACCGTCGGCTGCGGTTGCGCCACGCGGACCGGCGGCGGTACCGTCGGCTCCGGCATCGGTCCAACCGCGCGCGGTGGTGCCGTGCCGCGCGCCGCCCGGGGGCCGGCCCTCGCCTTGTGCCCGCCCAGCGCCGGCTTGGTACGAGGTGCCTTGTGTCCGCCCGGCGCCTTGTGCCCGCCCGGCGCCGGTTCGGCACGAGGTGCCTCGTGCCCGTGACTGCGCGCGCCTGTTCGTTTGCTCGCGGGTTCGAAACGGGATCGGCTCGCGACGGCTCATCAGCTCGCGGTACGCGGCGACGATCCGATCGAGGCGTTCGGTATGGTTGTTGGCGCCGGCGAGGTCGGGATGGTAGCGTTTCAGAAGAGCCCGGTACGCTCGCTTGACCTCAACCGGGTCGGCGTTGGGCTTCAGGCCGAGCTCCTTGTAGAGTTCATGCGCCCTCATTGCCGACCTCCGCCTCGAGATCAACGGCGCGCAGCTCCTGCACAATGGTTTCAAGCGCGATGCGATACTCGTGCAGACGCGCCGCTTGCCGCAGGGTACGCGCGGCGTGCTGCGCTCCCTGCAGAAGCTCCTCTATCTCGGAGCGAAACTCCGCTTCTATCGCATCGGCATGCTTCGATAGCTGCGCCTCAAGGTACGCAACGAGCCGCTGCACCTGCCGTTGCGCGGATCGCAACTCGTCGTCGCGGCCGGAGTCCCGGTCGCGCCCTTCCCGCCCCCCTTCCTCAAAGACCGGCACCACCGTGGTCTGCTCCTCAACCCCCGAAGCAAGGTCGCGGGCGCGCACCGTCACGATCCCGTCGTGGTCGAGGTCAAAACTCACCTCAATGCGCGGTTCACCGCGCGCGCCTTCGCTCAAGCCGGCGAGCATGAAGCGACCAAGCGAGTTGTTTTGCGACGCGGCCCGCTCCTCACCCTGCAGCACGTGAATCTGCGCCGAGTGCTGACGGTCGCTCACCGTGGTGAAGACCTCGGTCACACGCGCCGGTAGCGCAGTATTACGCGGGATAAGCACCGTGGCGGTATTTCCTTCGGTTTCAACACCTAACGCAAAGCCGGTCACGTCCTGTACGCGCTTGCGCTCCGAGGCGGAACGCACCAACTCGGCATCCAGCGCGGCACCGAGCGCTACTACCTCATCAGGATTAATTCGCGCCGAGGGACGACACCCCAGCTTGCGCTCGAGGTAGCGCTGCACCAACGGAATCCGCGTTGATCCGCCGGCGAGAACGAGGTAATCAATTCCGTTCTCGTCGTTGAATCCCGCTTCCTCAACGGCTTGTTCGGTAAGGCCTACGCTTCGGTGCAGCATCGGTGTGATCAACCCCTCAAGCAACTCTCTCGTAAGCTCGCAGGTCAAGTGCGTGCCGCCGTTGCGCCCGAAAAACGGCAACGCTACCGTACTAGAGACCCGGCTCGAGAGCTCTATCTTTGCACGCTCAACGAGTTCCTGCAGCTGTTGCATCAAGACGCGGTCTTCCTGCAGCCGCGTGCCGGCTTGGAGCTCAAACTCCCCTACCACGTGCTCGAGCAGCATTCTATCGAACTCAACGCCGCCGAGTGCGCCGTCACCCAGCGTGGAGCGTACCGCGAACTTCTCCCCATCGCGTTCGAGGCAGGTAACATCGAAGGTTCCGCCGCCGAGGTCGTACACCACGATGCGCGCCTGCCGAGCGAGCTCCGAAGCGTACGCCAGAGCCGCCGCGGTCGGCTCGTTGATGATCCGCCGCACCTCGAGCCCTGCCAAGCGACCGGCCTCGCGCGTCGCGAGGCGCTGTGCCTGTGAGAAATGCGCCGGCACCGTGATCACACAGTCCTGTACCGCCGCACCCAGGTACGCCTCGGCATCGCTTCGAAGCTGCTTGAGAATGAGCGCGCTGATCTCTTCCGGCGAGTGACGCCGACCTCCAAGGCTGCAGTACTCGGTGGTGCCGATCAAGCGTTTCACGTTTCGAACCGTCACCTCCGGACGGCTCACGGCCTGATTACGAGCGGACTGTCCGACAAGCACCTCTCCGTCGCCCGCGAGCGACACCACCGAAGGCGTAGTTCGGCTTCCAACTGCGTTGACCACCGTGCGCGGCTCGTCGTGTAGAACGACAGCGACGCTGGAGTTAGTTGTTCCTAGATCGATTCCGATGATCGGCTGCATATCAACCCTTTCCGTCGTGCAAAGCTATGATGAGTTCTACCTCGCCGAGCGTCGAGCCCACTCGGCTCGCTATAATGTTCGGCGCAATTCCCTTACGATGTAACGACACAACCTGCTCGCGCACGCGGCTGCGCGCCTCCTGCGATCGCTTCGCGCTCTCGGAACCGCTCGGCAGCGTCTCCGAGTCGCCCGACGGCCGGGAGGCGTCCTCAGGGTGCTTTTCCGAGCGCGCCTCGGCCCCCGGCTCCCGCCGAGCCTCGGACGAACCGGCTGCCGGCGGGAGTCCGCCACCCGAGCTTCTGCTCTGTTTCGCGACACGTTTGAGGTCGGTGTACACACGAGCTCCGGCTTCGTGCTGCTCCCATTCGCGCCGAATCAACGCAAGGCGCTTGTCCACCTTCTCGAGCATGGCGTTGAGCGTCTCGATGCGCTCCTCAATGAGGCCGATATTTCGATCGGTGGTTTGGTTCAGCTCTACGATAATGCTGTTAACTTCGCGCTTGATCTCGTCCAGCAAGGCGTCCGGGCGCACCTTGCGGTCGAGCTTGGCATGCAGAAACACAAAGCCGATAGCGAGAACTACAATATTGAGAGCGATGGGTACGACTAAGGGCATCCGGAACTACCCCGAAATGTCGATATTGCGGCCGAGATCGGGATCCTGAAACACATTCTCTTCCTCGGTTCCTTTTGTCTCGGCATTGTCCGCGGCCTGTTCGCCCTGCTCACCGCTTTCGGTCTGCGCTCCCGAGTCGTGCTCGTTGATTGCGTCGGGACCCTCTTCAACACGCTGGGCCTCGCCGACACTGAGCTGATGTTGCCGGCTGCGTTGCGCAATCTCCCTGCCGGCGACGTCTTGCCCCTGAATGATGGAGTCGCGCTGGGCGGCCTGATCCTGCCCAACTTGACTCATCCTGAGAAATAGGGTTTGAAGGTCGATCGGTAGCAACGACATCTGCACCTTCCGTGTGTCATGCTTTGCGCGCCGACGCTAAATCCTCATCCGACTCCTGATACTTAGTGACTTTCACCACATCACCTTCAGCCACGAAGCTGACGGCCTTGAACTCGTTCTTCACCGCCAACGGCGCGTCCTTGATGTACATCTTGACCCCCGGAAAGACCGTAGCCGAGGCGCTAATGCGACCGGTGGTGCTGAGCTCGCCGAGGTACTCTTGGATCTCTTGAATCTCCTTGGCAACCCGCCGCGTCTCGGCCGTAAGCTGTTCCTTACTCTTCATGAGCCGCTTGTAGTTCTCGATCTTCTCTTTCGTGAGCTTCTTGTGCTGCCGCCGCATGTTCTCGAGCGTGGTGAGATTACGCTGCAGTTCCTCGAGCTTCTTTTGATACTCGCCCCGCTCTTGCTCGAGCGCGGCAAGGCGCTCCTTGCTGGTTGGGTCGTAGCCGACCTCGAGGATGGTTTCGGTGCCGGCAACCGCTCCGAGGGACTTCGCGTTAATCTCCTCAGCGGCGCGCACCGCGCCACCGACGATGCTCGCGCGTTTACCTTTACAGATCACTTTCCGTTGCGCGACGACGTGCGAGTTCATGATTCCGTCGCTTACCACCACCAGATCGCCCGCGCTAACCTCGGCGTTCTCGATGAACTTCGACCATACGTTACGCCCGGCTCGCACCGTACCTTCGCTCTTGGCGCCGATGCCCTGGTGCACAATTATGTCGCCCTCGGCGTCTAGGTTGCTCTTGCCGACACCGCCCATGACCTCGATGTTGCCGCTGGCTTTGACATCGAACCCATCCTCAACGTGACCCTTAACCACAACCGTACCGAGGAACAAGATGTTTCCGGTCTTGAGGCTGACGTTGCCGTTGACAACGTAAACCGGCTCAACGTTGATCTTCCCGGCCGCGATAACCACCTGGCCGTTGATCTCGGCCATCGCGGTCCGACCGTCTTCCGACAGCTTAACGTTTTTCCCGGCCTGTATCGCGGCATCCTTGCCGTCCTCGGCCGGGAGCACCTTACCGGTGACCGTTACTCCCGGCTCGGCAGGTTCGGCCGGAATTTTGCGCGCCACAACCTGGCCCGCCACCACGTTTTGAACGATGTTCAGGTCTTTAAAGTCTACCCGACCCTCGCTCTCCTTGAGCTTGATCCGTGTGCTGTCGGTCTCGAACTCGTACACGATGCGCGCATCGGCACCGTTGCGCGGTCTTCGCCCTTCGGCGACCAGCAGCGGCTGGTTGTACTCGGGTTTCTCGACGAAGCGTTCGATCGCCTCGGTCTTAATGCCTTCAACCACGCCGTTGGCCTTGAGAAAGCCGATGATCGCTTCGTACTCGGGGTCCGCCCCGCCGGGCCCCGGCGGCATCGCTACCAACAACGCCTTCATATCGAGCTCTACGATGTTCACGGTGAGCATCGCGTCGTTAGAGGGGTCATGCTGCATCTCGGCGACCTTCACGAACTCACCGTCGGCGCGTTTCACTACTTTGGCTACCGTCGCAACGTCGTACGAACCGTCGAACCGCCGCTGCAGAACCTCGAGTGCATCGTTCTCGGTGACGGTACGGCCGCCGCCTTCGGGCTTTGTGACCTTAAGCAGCACCCCCTGCGGCGTACGACGCACAAGCGCCTCACCGTCGCGCTGCTTGCCGCCGAGACCGTCGAGCTCGAGGTCTTCGTCACCCGAAAGCTCGAGCGATTCCGGTTCTTGTTCGGGAGCCGCCGGATAGGCAAGGATGCTGTATGGCCGTTTTCCCACCCCCAACACGCCTTTCGTCCCTTTCTCGAGGATCTCGTACTCGATACGCTTTAGCGGTATCGAAAGCTCGATCGCGGCGGCGTTCAGCGCCTCCTCGAGCGTATCACCGCCAACGTGGACGAAGGTTCGCTGTTGGTCTTCGGAGTACTGCCGCTGCATGTACTCCTTGAGCCGGTCCATACCGACCATGGCTACATAATTCCTTTCTTGAGGTTGGTCAACTTCGCGCGAAGCCGCATAATTGCCTTTGTATGCAGCTGCGAGATTCGTGACTCGGTGACCTCAAGGACTTGCCCGATCTCCTTCAACGTCAGGTCCTCGTAATAGTATAACACGAGCACCTTCTTTTCTTTTTCGGGAAGCTCGTTGATCGACTGAACGATCACGCGCTTCATTTCGTCTTTCTCGACTATGATGTCGGGATTTAGGCTCTGCGGCGACTCAATGGTATCGGCGATCGAAACGGTGTCGCTCTCTTCGCCGGTATACCACACGTCGTTCAGCGACATAATAGAGGTGCCGCTGATCTTGAGCATCAGCTTCTCGAACTCTTTGACCGAGATATTGAGCTCACCCGCGATCTCCTGGTCGGACGCAGCGCGTCCCAGCGAAGATTCGAGCCTTCGCACCGTTTCCTCGACCTCGCGTGTCTTCTGCCGTACCGAACGCGGCACCCAGTCTATTGAGCGCAGCTCGTCGAAGATTGCACCGCGGATGCGGGTGACGGCGTAGGTCTTGAACTTCACATGTTTATCCGGGTCAAACTTCTCGATCGCGTCGAACAACCCAAACACCCCGTAGCCGACGAGATCGTCGAACTCCACGTTGTGAGGCATACCAATCGCAACCTTGCCGGCGACATACTTGACCAGCGGCGCGTATTGTTTTACCAGCTGTTCCCGAATTCGCGGATCGTGGTTCTGCCGATACAGTCGCCACAGCTCCGCCTCGGACTTTGTCGCTAACGCGTTCTCGCTCATCTGCGTCCCTTGGTTACTTGCGCTGCTCGTCACGCTTCAACATCGTTTGTAACGCTTTTGCCATCACCGACGGGTCCTGATCGCTTGAGTCACCCTCCCGCTGCGAGGACGCCCCAGTGCTTGAGCCGGAGCCGCGCCCCGCGCCTCCGCCGGTACCAACATCACTTGCAAAATCGCCCGAAAACGCCTCGATATCCGGCAGCGTATCGAGCTCGCCAGGGTCAACCTCCGGCACCCCGCCGCCTTCGGCGTCGCCGGCTCCCTCAACCGAGGCAGACTCGGTCTCGGCCGCCGCGACGTGACCGTCCTCAGACCCAAGGTCGTCGGGCTCGGGGTGCGCGTCACGCAACCCGCCCGGCTCAACGCCGCCAAGCTCCTCCGAGACCTCCTCAACGAGGGAGTCCTCGAAACTATGCAGCCCGACGTTGAACTCGGCATCCGCTTTCGAGTTCTCGTCTTCGGTCCCCGCCTCTGCGCTAAAGCCCGACGCGCTTGCTAAACTCGCAGCCGCTCCCGTTGCCCCGGTGGATTCCGAGGCCTCCGCAGAGCCGACGTCGGTGCCTGCATCCGGCCGGTACTCGTCTTCTTCCAACACAATCTCGACATTCCCGCCTCCGCCGGCCTCGGCGCTCGACGACGCTCCGGGCACAGCGTCGCGCTCGCCGGCCTCACCGTCGCTTCCAGTGAAGAGTTCAGGCAAAAAACGTTGAAAAATCTGCTCAACGCCAACCGCCCCGGCGCCGAAAATGACCGCAGCAAGCACGGCACGGAAGAGAAGCGTACCAAGTGTGACGCCCCCGAACAGGCCGCTCAGAACCGAGATCAGAAAACCAACACCGGCCGCGGCCGCGGCGGCTTGCCAGGTAATCCGCATTGCGCCACAATCTCCAGTAGCTTGGCGACAGCTTAGGCCAAAACGGTAGCGCCGTCAAGCTGCGCGGGCCTGCGCTCGGCGCCCGCCCAGCTCGGCGGCACAGCTCAATTACTGCGCGAAAACAGGCGCCGTAGGAACTGCCCGATACCGGAGCCCTCCTTTACATCTATTTTCTCCATCCGCCCGACGATATGCTGTATGCAGATCGAGGCCCGACTCTTGGGATCGGTTACCATAAACGGCTTCTGGCGCAACACCGCCTGATGAACAGCCGCGTCCTCGTACACATACCCAAGATAATCCACTTTGAGGTTCAAAAACTGCGATGCGATATTAACCACGCGTTGGGCGACTTGTTTTCCCTCGGTAACCGAGCCGACGCGGTTGACGATCAGCTTCAGCCCGAGGCTGAGGTTGTCTATCTCGGTAGCGATGATCTTGATAATGCCGTAGGCGTCGGTAATCGCGGTAGGCTCCGGCGTGGTTACGATGATCGCCTCATCGGCTGCGGCGATGAAGGACAGTACATTGTTTGAAACACCGGCGCTGGTGTCTATGATGATGACATCGGCGGCCGAGAGACCGCTTAACTCCTCCACGAAGGACTCCCGCTCATCCTCGTTGAGGTTCGCGATCTTTGCAAAACCGCTGGCGCCGGCCACAATCTGTATGCCGTAGCTGGTATCCATCAGAATATCGGTCAGTGATTTCTGCTTGCGGATCAAGTGATACAGGTTATACTTTGGGATCACACCCAGGACCACGTTGACGTTGGCGAGTCCCAGGTCGGCATCCATCAACACCACGCGTTTACCAAGTTTGGCGTACGCCAGCGCCAGATTGGTTGAGATGTTCGTCTTGCCAACCCCGCCCTTGCCGCTGGCAACAGCAATAATACGGGTTCCGGTTTTCTCCGGCACGCTGCGAGCCTTCATAATCTCACGAAGCGTTTCCGCTTGATCAGCCACTTTGGTTCTCCGTCGCTCGTGATTCCGCAAATCGCTGCTCGATGTCTTCGCGATCCACGGTAAACCCCTCGAGATTGATCAGCAGCCTCGGAATTGAAGCCGGCTCAATATCTTGGGGCACACCTTGACCATCGGTAATAAATGAAATCGGTTTACGGTTTTGATGGAGAACGCTAATCACATTCCCAACCCGTGTGGTTTCATCGAGCTTCGTTATGACCGCGGCCGCGGTTCCAAACGACTCGAACTGCCGCACGATCTGCTGCAGGTCGCTCGTCTTGGTGGTGGCGCTTAACGCCAAGTGTACCTCACCGGCGCCGCCACATCCCTGCAACAGCGAGTTCATCTTTCCAAGATTGGCAAAATCTCGCGGGCTCTTCCCGACGGTATCTATGAAAACGACGTCTACATCACGGTACAGCGCCACCTGCTTGCGTAACTCGTCGAAAGTCTCGACGCAGGTGACCGGAATGTTCATGATGTGGCCGTAGGTCTCGATTTGCTCCTTCGCTCCGATGCGGTAGTTGTCTATAGTTACCACCCGCACGTCGCTTATGATGCCGTTTACGCCCTGTATACCGTAGATAGCGGCGAGCTTGGCAATACTGGTAGTTTTACCGACCCCGGTTGGCCCCACAAGTACCATGATCTTGGGCTTGTGTTTGGTATCGAACGGCAGCAGACTGATTGAGTCGCCGATCCAGCGCACGACTTGTCGCTCCACCAACTCGAAGTCTTCGAGCTGCTCGAACGAGAACTCGTTTCGCACGCGCGCGACCATCTCATCGATATACTCGGGAACAAACTCATTATGACGCAAGAGCTCAATGATTCGCTCGATCGTGGGATGATTCTGCTGCACCGCGGCCGGGGCACGCGTTGTGCGTTCCTCGCTGTTGAGAGTCTCACGCAGCTCCTGAAGCTCCTTCAGCACCATCTCTATGGTTTTGTCGTTTTTTACCGTGCCGAGGATCTTCTTCTTCTCTTCCTCTACGTCGGCGCTGCGTTTGGGGGGCTCACGGCGCACCGGTTCATCCGAGAAATATCCGGTTACCTCCACGCCTTCGCGCGAAAACAAGCCCAAGAAGCCGCCGATTCGGACGCTTTTGTGACTCATGATGCGAGCTCGGTCACCGTACTTCTGCCGAACCTTGGCTTCCGCCTCACGATGCGTTGATGCCTGCTCGATAAAGTACTGCATGGCTCCCCTCACTCCTCGACTCGAATTTCACCGAGGCTGTCGACGCGAATCTCGGGAAGAATTTCCTGTACCGACAGAACTACCAAGTCGGGAAGCTCCCGCGCAGTGCTGCTCTTCACAAGCGCCCGCGCGGTCTCGGAACATAGGACGATCGGCATATAACCTTGTTCCTGCACCGCCCGGACTTTGTTCCGCGCCGCCGTTATCCACGCTCGATGTAACTCCGGTTTGAGCGCCGGCGTGACCCCACCGGCGGTCTCTACCCGCGACTCTATGATCGCTTGCTCCAAGGAAGGCTCGATCGTCAAGACGCTAAGCGTCTTGTCTTCGTCGGCGTACTGCAGGCAGATCTGTCGTTTCAAAGACTGGCGAACTTTTTCAATCAAGAACGCGACATCCTTGGTGATCGTAGCATAATCGGCGAGCGTTTCCAATATGGTCACGACGTTGCGGATCGAGACTTGCTCGCGCAGCAATCCCTGCAGTACTTTCTGCACCTCACCGACGCCGAGCACCGACTGCACCTCGTCCACCACCGCCGGATAGTCGCGCTTGAGCGCGTCGAGGATAGCCCGCACCTCCTGGCGGCCGAGTATCTCGGCCGCGTGGCGCTTGATGAGTTCGGTGAGATGCGTCGCGATGATCGAGGGCGGATCAACCACGGTATAGCCGGCCCGTTCGGCCGCTTCGCGCCGTTCTTCCGTTATCCAGAGCGCGGGCAAACCGAACGCCGGATCGCGCGTGGCCTCGCCGTCGACGTCCTCGCGCACCGACCCGGGATTTATCGCAAGATAATGCCCCATCCGGATCGTACCGCGCCCCACCTCCACGCCGCGTATCTTGAAGCAGTACTGCGACGGCTCGAGGCGCATGTTGTCGATAATACGGATGCGCGGAACCGCGAGCCCAAGCTCGAGCGCGGTCTCGCGACGTATGCGCGTCACCCGGTCGAGCAGTTCGGCACCCTTGTCCTTATCGACAAGCGGAATCAGCCCGTAGCCGAGCTCGAGGCTGATTGGGTCGAGCGGAGCAACCGGCGAGATCTCGGCCGGCGTCTCTTGCGCCTTCGCCTCGGCTTTGGGCTTCGCAGCCTGCGTCGCCTCAGCCTGCTCGCGGCGCGAGAGCCGATACGCGAGCAGCGCCGACAAACCGGCCATCGGAAACAGCACGTACCACGGAAAGCCCGGCAATGCGCCGAGCACCGCCAAGAACGCCGTAGCGATCCAGTACACGCGCGACTGTCTCGAGAACTGCTCGGTCATGTCCTCACCGAAGGTGGCGTCCGAGATAGCGCGCGTGACGATCAAGCCGGTTGCGGTTGAGATCAGCAGCGCCGGAAACTGCGTAACCAACCCGTCTCCGATCGCGAGCTGGACGTAGGTGGAGAGCGCTTGGCTAAACGGCTCGCCGTGTATCGTCATCCCGACAACCAAGCCGCCGATGATGTTCACCACCGTTATGAGAATTCCGACCTTGACGTTGCCGGATACAAACTTTGAAGCACCGTCCATAGCGCCGTAGAAATCGACCTCTTTCTCGAGCTCGAGCTTCTTCTTGGCGGCCTCCTCCTCGGTAAGCACGCCGGAGTTGTACTCGGCCTCGATCGCCATCTGCTTACCGGGCAAGGCGTCGAGCGTGAAGCGCGCGGCGACCTCGGCGACACGGGTAGCGCCCTTGGTGATAACGATGAACTGCACCGCCACGATGATCGTGAAGATGATCAACCCAATGACGAGTCCCTCGGCTCCCGGCGTTCCAACCACGAAATCACTAAAGGCTTGGACGATCTGCCCGTCGAACTGCTGTCCCATCGAGAGGATCAAGCGCGTAGAGCTCACGTTGAGCGCCAAACCGTACACCGTTACCACAAGGAGTATAGTCGGGAAGACCGAGAAATCGAGCGCGCTCTTGGTATACAACACAATGAGAATCGTCAGCAGGCTGAACACGAGATTCAGGGCCATCAGAGTGTCGAGCAGAACGGTCGGGAGCGGGATGATCAGCATCATCACGACCACAATGACGCCGATCGCAACCAGCACGTCGGTCCGCTGACTGAGAAACATGCCCGAGAGCGTTTGTTGTTGTGTATCGGCCATTGGCCCCCCCGTTTTTTACCCTAGTCTCCGGCTACCACATTCGCGCGCGGGCTTTGTCCATCTGGTAGACCTGCTTCAATACCGTAACAACCGCTTCGTAAAACCGTTCCGGAATGATGTCGCCGATCTCCACCTCGGCGTACAACGCGCGCGCGAGCGGCTTGTTCTCGATAATAGGGACTCCGCTTTCGTCCGCGAGCGCTTTCATCCGCTCGGCAACCGCGTCCTGCCCCTTGGCGGTCACCATCGGTGCCTGCATCCGGTCGCGCTGGTACTCGAGTGCCACCGCGTAGTGCGTTGGGTTGGTAATCACTACGTCGGCTTCCGGAACCTTGCGAACCATATTGCGCGAAAGCATCTCCTGCATGCGCTGCTTCATGCGCCCTTTCACCATCGGGTCGCCTTCGTAGGTCTTGCGCTCTTCCTTAACTTCCTGCTTCGTCATCTTCAACTGCTCGCGATGTTGCCGCCGTTGAAAGAGGTAATCAAACAGCGACAGAAACAGCAGGATGATCGAGGCCTGCACCAAGATCCTAAACGCGATCCAGGCGATGAGCCCAAACGACTGCGCGATGTTAGGAGTGGCGAGATTCACGATCCGCCCGATCTCGCTGCGAATATTGATGAACGCCAGAGCCGCAATCACAATAACCTTGCCGATCGCCTTGGCGAGGTTAAAGATTGCCTCGGTAGAAAGGAACGACTTCTGCACGAAGCGCGCGAAGTTCGGCGCGATCTTCTTAGGGTCGGGCGTAATGGGTTTGGTGGTGAACAGAAACCCGACCTGAATCAAGTTACCGAGTACCGCTGAGACGAGCGCAACCGACGCCACCGGCAGCGTGAGACGCAAGAAAAAGCCGTAGAACGTCGCGAGGAGTGTGTGGTTCTCGGTAACGTCTATTTCGGTGGAGCGCGAAAGAAAATAGCGCACCATATCCTGAAAGACCTGAAAGAGGTACCCCGACAGCAGCGCGAGCGTAACCGCACAAAACAGCAGAATAATCGCCGCCGAGACGTCCTGCGACTTCGCGACCTTGCCTTCTTCCTCGCGCGCCTTGCGTATCTTATGCTCGGTCGGCTCCTCGGTGCGCCCTTCGTCCTCAGCGGCGAACCAGTGCAGGTGCACCGCCTCAAGCTCGCGGAGAAAGCGTTCGCGTTCAAGCTCGCGTGCGACGATCATGCGCTACTCCCCCGCAACAGCGTAAACATGCGGATCAGCTCCTCGAAACTCATGTCGAGGATGCGATCGAACTGCGTCATGAGTAGCGGAACCGCAACAACCAGAATCGAAAACGCGACCAAGATTGAGGCCGGGAAGCCGAGCATCAGGAGGTTCATCTGCGGCGCCGATTTGGCGAGCAGACCCATCGTAACCTGAATCAGGATCATGGTGCCGAGAATGGGAAACGCGAGCATCAACGCGTACTCGAACATACGCGAGAGACTGGTGACCACCATGATCACGATGTCCTCGCGCTGCAGCACCAAGTCTATCGCTCGCAGCGCGCGAAACGAGCCGTACACACCGGTAAGAAACAACCGCTGAAAGCCGAGCGTCGTGACGAAGATCAGCATCGCGACGAGGTTCAAGAACTGTCCCATGACCGGAATTTGAACTTGCGAGAGCGGATCCATAACCTGAGAAGCGGCGAAGCCGAGCTGCAGCGAGAAAAACTGTCCCGAGACCAGAAACGCGCTGTACAGCACCGTGACGTAGAACCCCACCAAGATGCCGATCATTGCTTCGCCGATCAGCAGAATCACATACGCGCCGAGCGTGTCCGGAATCGCGTACCCGGCCTCCAGCACCCATGGGAACACCGTTACCGCGGCCATGAACGCGAGCCCGGTGCGGGCGACGAACGGAATGCCTTCCGAGGATATCACCGGCGCCACCTGCGTCATCGCAAGCACGCGCGCAAACACGAGGAAGAACACCTGCGCGTTGGCTACCAGTTGGTCGGTCATGAGCTCGGTCGGCATTCAGCGCTCCTACCGCACAACCATCGGGATCTGATTGAGCAGGTTGATTGTGAACTGAATCAATAGTCGAAACATCCACGGGCCGAAAAACATGAACGACAACAGAACCGCAGCGATCTTAGGCACAAAGGTGAGCGTCTGTTCTTGAATCGAGGTTGTCGCCTGGAAGATCGAAATGATCAACCCCACGCCCATGCCGATGAGCAAGACTGGTGACGCTATGATGAGCACATAGAACACACCGGTGCGAATCAGGTTCATCGCAAATCCGAAATCCATTATAAGCCTCCAAAGCTCGCGACCAACTGGCGAGTGATCAGACCCCACCCGTCGACTAGTACGAAGAGAATCAATTTGAACGGCAGTGAAATCATGACCGGAGGAAGCATGATCATACCCATCGACATAAGCGTGGAGGCAACCACGAGGTCGATGATGATGAACGGTAGGAACAGCAGTATGCCGATCTTGAACGCAACCGTAAGCTCGTGCAGGATGAAAGCCGGGATCAGCACCCGCGTCGGCACCTCCGAGAGGTTCGCCGGTCGCGGTAAGTCGCTCATACGCATGAACAGCCTCACGCTCTCGGGATTACCCTGCATCTGGCGATACATGAACAGCCGCATCGGACGCTCAAAGCCGGCGTAAGCCTCCTCGAGCCCGATCTCACCCTCGGAAAACGGTTGGTACGCTTCCTCGTAGATCTCGTTGAGAGTCGGCCACATAATGAACATCGTGAGAAACAACGCGATTCCCATCAGCACCTGATTCGGCGGAACCTGCTGCAGACTCAGCGCACGCTTTACAAAATCGAGTACGATCGCGATACGTAGAAACGACGTCATGAGAATAATGATCGAAGGCGCAAGGCTGAGCACCGCGAGAATCAACAGCAACTGCAGCGAGAACGCCACCTCCTGCTCACTCTGCGGCTCACGAATGCTGAGGTCCATAAACGGGATCTGTAGCGCTTCCTCTCCGGGGGCTTCCTGCGCCACAACCGTCTCGGCCGGTACGAGCAACAGCAGAAGCACCAAACAAAGGACCGCAGTGACGACACGTTTTGTCATGATCCGCCTCCGTTTGCTCAGCGCAAGTTGCGCAGCCGCTCGCGCTGCCGGCTCATGAACTGTACCGGGTTCAAAGCGTCTTCGGAGCCGGTTTCCGCGGCGCCGGGTTGACCCCGGGTTGACCCCGCGGCGCCTCCGGCGCCGCCGCCTGCTGCAAAGCCGCCGCCCGCCTCTACACCGCCGTTTGCCCTAGTACCTCGACCGACGGAGCGAAGCCCGGCAGAGATCAGCTCCGAGAACCCGCGAGACTCGACCTGTTCCTCGGTGTTGCCGGCGCTCAACCGAATCTCGTCTATCGTCTCTTTGTCGTTAATCTCCGAAACGAGGTTCACAGCCGAATCGGCCGAGCCCACGAGAAACAGTTGCGACCCCACCTGAACGAGATGAAGCGAGCGGTTCCCCGGAAGCGGTTGCGAGCCGAGCAGCTTAATCAGCTCGGTGTTGCGAAACCGACCGCCGGCCGTACGACGAAGCAGGAAGAACACGCCGTACACCGCGCCGATCACGAGCCCGAGCACCACCACCATGCGCACTAAGTCCCATATCCCGAACGCCCCGATACCCTCGCCGAGCTGCGGATCGGTTTCGCCGTCGCCCGCCTCGGGATCATCGAACAGGAGCATGGACTCGTCCGGCACGGTCGCCGAGTCGTCCGAACCGTCTTCCTCCGCCCGCGCAGCATCGGCGGCGGCATCGGGGTCGGGGTCGGCGCCGGTGTCGAGGCCAAACTCGTTTGGAGATTCGTTCTGTGCGCTTTCCGTTTCCGCGGCCACAGGGGTCACAAGCACCACCAGAAGCCCGGTTAAGATGAGTAAGTATTTCAGTTCTCCCCTCCCGTTAAACTGAAACGTAGTAGTTGTCAAACGGCGCTCACGCGCCTACGCCACAAAGGCTCAGATGCAGCAGCTAGGTCATGTTACTCACACGCTCCATCGGTGAGACGATCTCGGTGACGCGAACGCCGAAGTTTTCGTCGATAACCACAACCTCACCCTTCGCGATCAGTTTGTGGTTTACCAATATGTCTACCGGTTCACCGGCAAGCTTATCTAGCTCTATAATCGTGCCTTCTCCCATACCGAGAATCTCACGAATCAGTTTCTTGGTTCGGCCGAGCTCTACCGTCATCTCCATGTAGACGTCCATCAAGAGCCCGATATTGCCTTGTTCGCTCGGCCCTTCGGACTGCTGGAGATCCGGAAACTGTACCGACTGCACACTCGGCCCCCCGCCGAACCCGGCCGCTTGTTGGCCGCCGCCGAATCCGGCACCCTGACCGAAACCTGCTTGCTGACCGAAACCTGCTTGCTGACCGAAACCGCCCTGTCCAAACCCGCCCGGGGCACCGGCCTGTTGCGGTTGCTGTGCTTGCTGCGGAGCGGTCTGCTGTGCGGCGCTCGAGCTCCCGAGTATCTGCGGGATCACTCTCGGATCGAACAGCTCGTAGATCTCGGCCGGCGCATCGGAGCCGATCGTAACGCTGTAACGCGCGGCGACCAAGCGCTCGCCTGCTCCGGAAACCTCGTTTCCGCCGACCGACTCGGCACTCGGGGGTTCGGTCATGATGCTCTTGTCGGCCTTCTCGCCGAGCGTGGTCAAGACCGGCCCATTGAGCTGCGAAAACGCCTCCTGTAAGGCGTTCAGGGCCGCGTCGTCGAGCTCTATGTCGTCTTGCCCCATCATCGCACCGGCGATACGAACCGCTGCATCGGACGACATCAGGTAACGATGCACGCCGTCGACGCCCTCCGAGAAGTTGAGGTGAAGCTGCACGACCGGGTCGCCGATCGAGGCCGCGATCGAGGATGGGTCGCTCATCTCGAGCTCCGGGCCGGTCATCGAGACCTGCGCACTGGTGAGCATCGAGAGGTTTGATTGCTGACTCTCGACCGTACCTTTCAACAGCGCGCCGAACGCCTGCAGATCGTCGGGCGACGGCTCACCACCGGCACCGCCGCCTGCGGGAGCAGAAGATCCGCCGAGATCCATCCCTGTGGAACCTTGCAGTAACGCATCAATTTCGTCTTGGGATAGCGAACCATCGCTCATACCTATTCTCCTTCCTCAGCGGCCAACTCTTCAAAGTCTTCCTGCTCGATGTCTTCAAGTTTTTCGGTAATCTGAACGGCGAGCTTCTTGCCGATCTGTCCGGGCTTGCAGAGAAACTTCGGCCGGTTTCCGATTGTAAGCCTCATGGGATCGGTGGTGCGGGTGTTCTGCAACCGAATGACGTCGCCGGGGCGCAACGACAACACTTCGCGTACCGTAAGGTCAAGCTGCCCGATCTCGGCCACCATGGTAACCGCAATCGTGGAAAGCCGCTCGCGCAGAATGTTGAGGTTCTCGGTAGTAGTGCCGCGGCGAACCGAAGAGTACCAGTACTGGGCGGAAAGCTTAGAGATAATCGGCTCGATCGTGAGGTACGGTATACAGAAGTTCATCATACCTTCGACCTCGCCGACCTTGGTTTCAAGCGTAACGAGCACCACCATCTCGGTGGGCGGCACAATCTGGGCGAACTGCGGGTTGGTCTCGATCTGACCGAGCCGCGGGCGCAGGTCGATAACCTGGCTCCAGGCCTCGCGCATATTGCCGAGCACGCGCACGATGATGCCTTCCATCACCGAAGCCTCGATATCGGTTAAGTCTCTGGTGACCTTGGTTCCTTCGCCTTGTCCACCAAACAGGCGATCTATGATTGAAAACGTGATAGCCGGATCTATCTCGAGAATTGCCGAGCCCTTGAGAGGGTCCATGTTGATGACCGCAAGCGTTGTGGGGTTAGGGATGGAGCGAATGAACTCTTCGTACGTGAGCTGATCAACCGATGCGACATGGACCTGCACCAAGCTGCGAAGCTGAGCGCTCAAGCTGGTGGTGGTCAGGCGCGCAAAGGTCTCGTGCATGATCGAGACCGTGCGGATCTGCTCCTTCGAGAACTTGTCGGGACGTTTGAAGTCGTAGATCTTGATCTTGCGCTGATCCGCGGGTTGGGTGATCTCCTCGGTTTCTACATCACCCGATGAGATCGCGGTCAACAGCTGATCGATCTCGTCCTGAGACAGTACCTCGGTCATTCAAATAGCTCCCCTCGTCCGGGTCAAATTTTCTCACATTTTCGCCGCTTATGCAACGGCGATTCTGCAATAAGTATCAGAATTCGACAATTTGATACTCGTCGAACGCCACCTCCTGTACGCGGCCCTCTATGAGAATGTCGTTGACCTTGCTCCGCAGCTCTCGTTTCACTCGCTCGCGGTTTTCGGCTCCCTGCAACTCGTTCGCGCTGCGCGAACTGAAATACAAACTGATGATCTCGCGTATCTCTATGCGTCGCGCGGTTAACTCCGACAGCAGCGCGCCCGCGTCTTGCGGATAGCCGATATGGGGTCGCACGATGAAGGTGCGCCGCGGCTGATCGTCGGTGCTTCCCCGCAGCGTTTCGCCCTCACCCATCACCGCGTACCAGTCCATCGGCGGCCTACGCGGTTGGTACGCCTCGGTCTGCGGCACGCGCGTCTGCGCCTCGGGACGCCGGTCGAGCATGATGTTCATCGTGATCACCACAACCGTCACGATGAAGATAATTGCACCGAGGATCACGCCGGTCCACTTGAGCACCTGAATCACGATCCCGGGAACGAGCCCGATGCGTCTACGACCGCCGCCGCCCTCCTGATCGCCGGATATTACTTCTTCGTCTTCACTAAAAAGATCTTCATCCGACATCGCGGATTCCTCCCCCACAGCACGGCGAGCGGCACTTAGAGATGCCCCTCGCTGAGAATAATGACGTCGACGCGTCGGTTGTACGCTCGCCCTTCGGGCGTATCGTTGTCGAACAACGGGCGCTGCTCACCGAGCCCCATAATCTGAAACTGGTCCTCAATATCACGCCCGGCAAAATCCAACAGATAACGAAACACCGACAGCGAGCGATCTACCGAGAGCTCCCAGTTTGTGGGCCACTGCCCGTCGGGATCGGTCGGGATGTTGTCGGTATGCCCCTCGATGCGAAACAGCCGATCCCCGAGCTGCTCGGAGCTGAGCAGCTGAGCCAGCCGCTGCAGTACACTGCGCGCGCGCTCTATGTCTACCTCGGCGCTCGCAGTGCGGAAGAACGCATCGGCGCCGAGCGAGATGATCAAGCCGCGCTCGTCCTCGGTAACCCGCACCTGTTGGCTGCGGATCTCGGGCTGGAACAGCGAAACCGCCGTCTGGCGGGCTCTATCGAGTTGCCGCCCACGGTCCATCGACGGCAAGGACTCGAGCGTGTTCCCGAGCTCGGCGAGGCGGCCCTCTTGGAGCGTCTGCCCACCGGTTTGAATGCCGAGTCCCGGGAACGCCGCGAGCACCAGCCGCAGCTCGTACCCGTCGATCTCGGCGACGGTGAGCAACAGCACAAAGAAGGTCAGCAACAGCGTGACCATGTCTCCGTAGGTAAGCATATACTCGGGCACTCCACCCCCGCCTACCTTCTTCCGTTGACGCTTCTTCTGCTCAGGGGCCATATCGGCACCTCCTCTGCACGCCGGTTACGCCCGGCCGGACTCTTGACGCATCGCCTCGCGCTCACGCGGCGGCAAGAACGATACGAGCTTCTCAAGCAGAATACGCGGGTTGTCGCCGGACTGAATCGAGAGGATTCCTTCTATCACGATCTCCTTCGCGCGCGTTTCGTCTTTGTCGCGGTCCTCGAGCTTGCTTTTCAGCGGTATCAGAATCAGGTTCGCAAAGAACGACCCGTACAGAGTCGTGATCAGCGCCGTCGACATACCGCGCCCGATGATCTCGGGGTCGGCGCCGATGTTCACGAGCATCGCGACCAACCCCACCAGCGTTCCGATCATCCCGAACGCCGGAGCGATCTTGCCCCAGTCCTCGAACAGCTTGATACCGGTATCGTGGCGCTCCTGCAACTGATTGAGATCGTTGTAGAGGATGCTCTTGATAATCTCCGGGTCGGTGCCGTCTACAACCAGCTGCACGCCCTTGCGCATGAACTCGTCTTCAACCTGGTCGAGGTTGTCCTCGAGAGCCAGCAGACCTTCGCGGCGGGCGCGATCCGAGAACCCGACAAGCTCGTTGATGAGTTGCTGCTCGCGCCAGTCGGAGGTTCGCAGCGCGTGACTGACGTAGCGCATGATACCGAGCATGCGCGACAACGGGTTTGCAACCATCATCGCGCCGAACGAGCCGCCGAACACAATCAGCACCGATTCCGGGCTGGCATAGACACCGAGCCCTGCACCGCCGATGATGATTCCGACGAACACCATCAAAAAGCCGGCGCCTACGCCAATAATGGTACTGAGATCCATACCCTACTCCTCGTTCTTAAATGCACCGATCAGCCGGCGGTAGGCGATAATCTCGTTAAACAAAGTTTGGAAGTCCTCCGCGACGATCAGGCGTTTACCCGAGAGCATCACCAGCGTTGTATCGGGGTTGGTTTCGATGTACTCGATCTGGTGCGGGTTTACATAGTAGGTATCGGACCCCCCGAGCCGCGTAACCTTAATCATCGAATTTAAATCCTACCGTTTTAGCGCTTGAGTGTTAAGACCTCCTGAAGCATCTGGTCCGCCGTCTGAATCGTGCGCGAGTTGGCCTGGAAGCCTCGTTGCGTTACGATCATATCGGTGAACTCCTGCGACAGGTCTACGTTGCTCATCTCCAATGCGCCGGAAATAACCGAGCCCTTGCCGGCAACGCCGGCGGGAGTAATATCGGCGAGCCCCGAGTTAATTGATTCGCGGTAGTTGTTCTCTCCGCTCTTCTCGAGACCGCCTACGTTCGTGAACGACGCCAGTGCCACCTGGCCGAGCTCACGGTTGGTTCCGTTCGAGAACACGCCGGTGATCGTTCCCGACTGGTCGATGCGATAGTCCTCGAGATACCCCATCGGGTTTCCGTTCTGGCTGAACACCTTCGTTGAACTCTGGGAAGCGTACTGTGTCATGGAATCGGTAAACGCCCCGACCTGGCCGAGATTCAAGTTGAAGTCTTGCGTGACCACTTCACCCGGCAGCCCGGTATCCTCGTCCTCCGGGATCGAGGTTTCGGGGACCTCAAACTCGAGATTCACGAACACCTCATCGGTATCCATCATACCACCCTCGGGGTTAAAAGCCCGCCGTAGCGTACCGTCGTTGTCGAACTCAAGGATGAAACTCTGCCCGTCGGCACTGGTTACCCCGCCGACCGAGATGTTTTGCTCCACCTCTTCATCGCCCTCGGGGTCTATTTGCACCGTAGTGAGCCACTGATTCTCTTCATCGGGCACGCGCGTGAACTCTACGCGCAGGGTATGCGTACCGCCGAAGGAGTTGTAGATATCCTGCTCAACGACCCATGTCCCCTCGCGCACCTGCTCGGCGCCGGCGTCCTCGGGAATCACCGGCGTCATCTTGTTGAGATTGCTCGCGAGGTACACCTCGCTGGTCTGCTGAGCCGGGTCCTTGCCCCCGATCGGGATCTGCAGGTCACCGATCTGACCGGCGGTGTTGATTACGGTTTGGCCGTCCTCGGTTTCGGCCTGCCACCCTTGCACTCGCATGCCGTTCGCCGGATTGACGAGAATGCCTTCCGAGTCGACGTTGAACGAGCCGTCACGCGTGTAGAGCCGCTGGTCGCCGTCGCGCATCACGAAGAAGCCGTTGCCCTGCAGTGCGAGATCGCTCCGAACGCCTGTGGTTTCCAGCGAGCCTTGCGTATGGATGGTATCCACCGAACCCACCTGCATGCCGAGACCAACTTGCTGAGGGTTGATACCCCCAACCTGCTCTCGCGGGCGCGCCGGACCCTGCGTCATTTGATAGATCATGTCCTGGAAGTTCACCCGCCCGCGCTTGAATCCGGTCGTGTTGACGTTCGAGACATTGTTACCGATCACGTCCATTCTTGTCTGGTGATTCTGAAGCCCGGAGACACCGGAGTACAGCGATCGCATCATATCGTTACGCCCCCTTACCTACTAATGCGGACAACGTCTTCGTAGTCATAAAACCGGTCGTTGAGCTTCACCTGCGGGAACTCGCCGGTGGTAACCTGCTCAACTACACCCTCAACAACGCTCTCACCCTGCTGGACCTCAACGGTCTTACCGACGAGTTGCGCCGCATGACCGGAGTTCACAAGAGACGCAAGCCGCCGGAACTCGTCCGAGATATTGGTCATCTGCTCGAGCGAGGAGAACTGCGCCATCTGCGCGATAAACTCTTTGTCCTCCATCGGAGCGGTAGGGTCCTGATTCTGCAACTGGGTGATGAGAATCTTCAAAAAGTCGTCGCGTCCGAGCTCCTGTTTCGGCGCCCGTTCCTCGTGCAGGCTCTGATTGTACTGCTCGATCTGCGATTTCAAACGCGACAGCTCGCTGCCGCCCATCGTAGGATTAAGTTCCATCTGCGGATACTCCTTGTATTACACCATCAAATCGATGCGCGTTTCTTCTCTATATGACTCGGTCGCCGTAGGCACGCCGGCATCGAGTTCCTCGAGTCCGCGACCGCCCTCGCCGGTCGCGTGGCCTTCCTGGTTGGCATCCGAGTTGCCGCCGACCGAAACCTCGATCCCGGCGTTCTCGAACCCGTTCTCGGCCAGCTGCTGTTGCAGGCTCGGCATGTTCTGCTCGAATACATCGCGCACGCTATTATTCTCGACAATAAAGCGCACCGCGATTAGGTTGTCCTGTATCTGCATGCGCACCCGCACGCCTCCGAGCTCCGGAGGGTTCAGGCTGAGGCGCATCTCACCGTCGTTATCGCCCCGGATCACCATTCGCGCCTGCTTCAGCACCTGCTCCGGAAGTTCGTTTCGGATGTGGCGCGCGAGTTGCGCCTCGGCCTGCTGCTGCGCTCCGAAACGCGTGAGCGGCGCCTGCCGCGTTGCGGCAGCGGCTTCGCCGGAGCGGAGCCCCGCGGCACGGTCGGCGGCGGTGTCACCGCCTTCCGTACGCTCTAGGCGAAACTCGCTTCTACCGGCTTCGCCCCGCCCGCCCGAGGCGCGGCCGGCGCCCTCGGCGGCCGCGCGTGCGCCCCGTGCACCCTCGGCACGCTCTTCGCGCGCCTGCGAGCGTGCCTCGCCGCGAGTATCGCCTCGCGCTTCCCCGCGCGAGCGCAGATCGCGCACGCGAACCCGGCGATCGCCACCCGCTTCCTCGCGCTCGCTTTCACGATCGGCCATCCGCGCGATCTTGCGCTCGGTGTCGTCTTGGGCGCCGTCCTTGCGTTCGAGAGCAGCGCGCAGACGAGCGACCGCTTCAGACTGCACGCGCTCCTCGCTTCCTGCCCCGTCCTCGCGCAAGCGTTTCACGAGCTCGGCGATTCGCTCGAGGTTGAGCGTTTCGGCACGCGCGTTTCGCGCGGAGCCCTCCGTTGCGCCTTGCTCACCTTCACCGCGGGCGCTCGCGTCACCGTCGATCAGACGCAGCAGCGCCGTGCGCTCCTGTGAAGCGGTCTCGGAAGCGTCCGTTCGGGTCGCTCGCACGCCGGCCTGCTCTTCTCCCGCCGACGTTCCGAGAACGCGTTCAATCGAGGCGAGCAGCTGACGCAGGGCCTGCAACCGTTCGGTGTCTCCGCTCTGCTCGGTCTGCGCCGCCGATTCGCGCGCATTGAAGACGCCTTCGAATAACTCCGAGAACGCTTCTAGGCGCACACCGCGCTCACCGGCTCCGGCGTCGAGCGTCACCACGTTGGGGCCCGCATCTCGGCCCTCTCGGCCTTGTTGAGTTTGAATGAGACGCAGCAGTTGCTCGAGTGCTTCGAGATCGAGCTCGGCGGTGTCATCGCGTTCGCCGGTTTCGGTGAACTCCGCAGCCCGCGCCGCCGCGGCGGCATCGGCGACGGCCCGACGGTCGGGCGACTGCGCGGCATCGGGCCGCTCGCGTGTAGCGAGTTGCTCGGCGCTCTCATCGCCGCTGTCCCGGTCGAGCCGCGCAAGGAGCCCCGCGATTACATCCCGAAACTGCCGCGCGGCGCGCTCGGCGCTCCGTGCGCGTTCTTCCTGTTCTTCGTCCTGGGCGGCTCGGGCGCGCTCGGCGTTCCGCGAGCGTTCCTCGGCCTCGTGCGCCGCCCTGCTGCGGTCGTCCTCGAGCGCCCGCAGTCGCGCACGAATGCGGTCCTCGATTCCGGCGTCGAGCTCGTGCATGCTGTCGACGAGCCGGACGGCGGTGCGTTGCACCGCGCGGTGGCCCACGCCGCTTCGATCTAATCCCAGTCGTTGAAGAATCTCGGATGGGTTGGTTAGCGCGGGTCCGCCGCGGCGCTCACCAGGCGCCGGGAACAGCGCGCGATCGAGCTCAGAAGAGAAGAGATCGGTGGGTTGACTCTCCGAGCGCGGGGCGGGATTGCTGAAGCGGGCGGAATGCCCGATACTCCCGGGCCCCCTCTGAGCAGCGAGATCGGACAACTGAGTGGTTCCGCGATCTGCGGTCCTCGCGAACTGTCCGGACTGCCCAAACTGATACTGTTGCAGCACGCAGGCTCCTCCACGTCACTGTTCCGCCCTCACCGTCATCTTACGTTGAATCTCGGCCGCTCGATCCGGCGGCATCTGAGCCAGCCAGAGCGATACGAACGAGAAGGCGCCCTCTTCCTGAGCAAGCTCCTCGGTGACCCGGAACAGGTCGACTAAGTCCTGATCGTCATAACTCTCAAGAATCTGCACCGCCTGATCCGGCGGTATGTTGGTCAGATCCCGCGAGTTCTGAATCACAGCCTCCCTTCTATTCTCGTACTGCCGGACCCGCTCATTAAATGAAAATTCACGATCTTCGATTTCTTGCTCTCGAGTCTCGAGTTCTTCACGCAGCCGCTCAACCTCGGCACGTTCCTGCTCGAGCTCACGCCGGCGCTCCTCGAGCTCCTCTTCGCGCAACGCCAAGGCTTCGGCTTGTAGCTCGGCTCGCTCGGCCTCGAGGAGACCGGGATCTTCCAGATCCTCAACCGGCGGACGACGATCGATGCCCACCAGTCGGAGGATCGGTGCGAAGGTACGACCGGTATCGATGACGCCGAGGTAATCGAACCACAATGCTCCACCGGTCGTCAGCACCGCCACCAACAACACGAGCATCAGAATCTGTAACAATGGTCCAAAGCGTCTATACTCAGGCATACGCGCTCCTACGTTCCTACTTCGGCGGAGTTCCTCGGTTTTTATTCCGCCTTGCGGTAATGTTCACCCCGATTTCGTTCATCTCGGAAAGCTCATCCGCCCGCTCGGCGCGATAGTGCTCATCGGCACGACGCTCGCGTAGCTTATCGAGCACCTGCTCCTCGCGAGCGAGTTCGCGATAGCTCTCACGCAGGCGCTCGCGCTCGGCGGCCCGCTCATCCAAACGACGCCCGGACTCCTCGAGCGCTGCGCCGAGGCGCTCAATGTACGCCGCCTGAGCAACACGAAACTCGAGATCGGCGCCAAGGCCGCCGTGGTATACCGCGCGGCGCTCCTCCTGTAGCTCCTGTATCCGGCGCTCGAGCTGCAGGCACTCCCCATCGACACGTGCGAGCTCAATCTCGGCTTCCTTGGTTTTGTGCCGTCGTATCGAGAGAATCCGCTCGAGTCGAAAACGAAACTCACGCATCGGCGCGCTCCATCGGCTCCATGCCGTTCAGAAGCGCCGCAGCGCTCGAGGCCGGCGGCGCCGTGACCGCAGGCGCGTCGGCGGACTCCTGGGGGTGCGCGGGCTCCGCCATGCCGGCGAGCTCGAGCACGCGCTGCTGCGTATCCTCGACCGTCGCCTTCTCCTCCACATCCTGCCGCAAGAACTGGTTGATAAGCGGCACGCGCTCGATCGCTTCATCGATCTCCGGATTGCTGCCGCGCGTGTAGGCGCCGACGTTGATCAAGTCCTCGGCATCGCGATACACCGCGAGCATTCGCCGCAACTGCCCTGCGGCTTGCTGCACATCCTTCGGTAGGATCTTGTTTGCAAGCCGCGACACCGAACCGAGCACATCGACTGCGGGGTAGTGATAGCGTTCGGCGAGGCGACGGCTGAGCACGAGGTGCCCATCGAGAATACCACGAACCGTATCCGCAACCGGCTCGTCCATGTCGTCACCTTCCACAAGGATGCTGTAAAACCCGGTGATGCTCCCGCTGCCGGAAGTACCGCTACGCTCGAGCAGCTTAGGAAGCAACGAAAACATCGACGGCGGGAAGCCGCGGTTTGCCGGAGTCTCGCCGACCGCGAGCCCAATTTCGCGCTGAGCGCGCGCAAAGCGCGTTACCGAGTCGAACAACAACGTGACGTCTTTGCCGCGGTCACGAAAATACTCGGCTACCGCGGTAGCAACATACGCGCCGCGCAGGCGTGCGAGCGGAGGAGTGTTGGAGGTAGAGACCACCACCACCGAACGGGCAAGCCCCTCCTCGCCGAGATCGTTCTCGATGAACTCGCGCACCTCACGACCACGCTCACCGATCAACGCAATGACATTGACGTCGGCTGCGGTGTTACGCGCGATCATGCCGATCAAGGTGCTCTTGCCGACGCCGCTTCCGGAGAATACACCGAGCCGTTGCCCCTTCCCGGTTGCGATGAACCCGTCGATCGCGCGGACCCCGGTAACCATCTGTTCGTCGATTCGGCTACGCTCCAGCACCTCGGGCGGGTCCGCGACTGCCGGGTAGAACTCGGCCGAGCCGATATCGGGGCCTCCGTCTATCGGGAAGCCGCGCGCGTCAAGAACCCGCCCCAGCAGTTTGTCCGAGACCGGTACGCGCAAGCGGTCGCCGGTTGCTATCACCGGTGCGCCAACCGCCACGCCCGAAACCTCGCTGAACGGCATCAGCTGCACGATGTTGCCGTGCAGCCCCACCACCTCCGCCCAGACGGTCAGGCTGCTGAGCACAATTTGGCACAGCTCGCCCACCGATGCCTGCGGGCCGTTACTTTCGAGAATCAGTCCTTGAGCGCGTTGTACCCGCCCGATCTGCTTGATCGGGTCTAGACGGTCCAGTAGCGCGGTATACTTATCTAAAACGCTCACGACGGGCCCCTCCTTCCCGTACACGGCGCGCGCCGGGCAATCACTCCTGGCGCTGGTACGTTCGAATCGGTGCGAGCTCCAGAATGCGGTCTTCTATCTCGCGCAGCTGCGACGATATTCGCGCGTCTATCTCACCGAAATCGGTTTCTATCACACAGCCTCCCGGGTCAACCGACGAATCCTCGGCCACCGTGATGTTGCCCACACGCTCGATACGCTCAACGATGGTCTCTACATGTTTGCTCGTCATCTCGAGGTCGGCGAAGTTTACGCGCACAATCACGTCCGACTTGGCCTTGAGTTTCTGCAACGCCTGCACCACGTTGTTGATCACGATGTTCTTCTGGTTCTCGGAAAGGACCTTCACGACCTTCTTTGAGATCTCCAGCACCAGGTGCACGATCTGCGACTCGCTTTCCTCGAGAATTTGCTTGCGGCGATCTATCGCGCGGTTGAGTATAGTGTGCAGGCGCTCGATCACGCGCTCGGCCTCGGCATGCCCTTCCCGAAAACCTTGCTCGTGCCCTTCCTTACGTCCACGTTCAAACGCGCCGGTTTCGGTTTGGCGAGCCTTTTGCTCCGCCTCCTGCACAATTTGCTCAGCTTGCTGCTGAGCCTCCTGCTTGATGCGCTCGGCTTCCTGCTCGCCCTCGTGCTTAACCTGATGGGCCTGTTCGTTCTTCTTCTTGACCTCGTCGAACGCGGTCTGCTCGGCTTCGGCGACGATACGTTCTGCTTCCTCGCGAGCCTCGGCGATCATCTTCTCGCGCTCGGCGTCCCACTGCTTTTTGAACTCCTCGGCCTCGCGCCTAAGGTCGTCGGCGGTAGGACCGCTGTACTCCTCGGGCTCCGGGGCTTCGTCGATCGTGACCGGAGCAATGCGCTGCTCCGGCGCGGGAATGAAAACACGGCTCTGAGACACCGCAACCTCGCCTGAGCGGAACACGTTCTTCGCCATACTCGTTTCCTACACCACCAGTTCGTCTTCGCCGGCACGCGCAACCACAATCTCGCCTTGCTCTTCGAGTTTGCGGATGATCGAAACTATCTTCTGCTGTGACTCTTCGACGTCCTTCATGCGAATCGGGCCCATGTACTCCATGTCTTCCTTGAGCAACGTCGCTGCGCGCTTCGACATGTTGCGAAAGATCTTGTCCTGTACTTCGGTATCGACAGATTTGAGCGCTTTCGCAAGCTCGGAGGTATCGACCTCACGCAGCACCTTCTGTATCGCGCGATCGTCGAGCATAACGATATCCTCGAACACGAACATGCGCTTCTTGATGTCCTCGGCGAGCTCCGGATCCTCTTCCTCGAGACTCTCGATGATTGTCTTCTCGGTGGAGCGGTCTACCAGGTTGAGAATCTCGACGATACTCTCGACACCGCCCGCGGCTGTGTAGTCCTCGCTAGAGAGCGTGGAGAGCTTCTTCTCGAGCACGCGTTCTACCTCGCGGAGCACTTCCGGCGAGGTGCGGTCCATCGTTGCGATTCGCTTTGCAACATCGGACTGAATATCGTGCGGCAGGCTCGAGAGAATGATCGACGCCTTCTGCGGCTCGAGGTACGCGAGAATCAGCGCAATCGTCTGCGGATGCTCCTGTTGGATGAAGTTCAAGAGGTGCGTCGGGTCGGTTCGTCGAATGAAATCGAACGGCCGCACCTGGAGACTCGAGGTAAGGCGATTGATGATGTCGACCGCCTTCTGCGACCCCAGCGACTTCTCGAGCAACTCACGCGCGTAATCGATACCGCCGCTCGTGATGAAGTCCTGCGCCATCATGAGTTCCTGAAACTCTTGCAGAACCCGGTCACGGTCTTCGGAATCGATACTTTCAAGCCGTGCGATCTCGAAGGTCAGGGTCTCTATCTCGTCCTCTCGCATATGCTTGAAGATCTCGGAGGAGATCTCGCTGCCGAGTGTAACAAGAAAGATTGCGGCCTTCTGCCGGCCGTTGAGCTCCTTCTTCTGACCGCTGCCTTTTTTCTGTTGTTGCTGGGCGCCGGCGGCTGCACCACCTCGTGCTTTGGCCATACCCTACTCCTCCATCAACCAGGTGCGTATGAGCTGTGCCACGTCTTCGGGATGCTCACGCGCCATATTGATCGCGTTCTCTTGCATCTCGAGCCGAGCACGCTCCTCGACCGACATCTCGACTTCGGTTCCTTCTTCCTCGGCGCTCCGTAACGCCGCCTCGCGCATCGCCTGGTGCTGCCTCGCGAGCTCCTCTTCCTTGAGCCGCCTTCGACGCTCGATCTCGCGCGATATGAGCCGAAACGCGATAAAAATCACGAGGATCGCGGCGATACCGATCAGGCTGTAGAGGATGATCATCTGAATCTGACGGCGACGCCGGTACTCGGCGTCTTCCTCGGCGAACATATCGCTTCGGTCGAACTGTACGTTGCGCACCGTCACGCTGTCGCCGCGTTCCTCGCTGAACCCCACCGCGTGCCGCACAAGATCCTCAGCGGTCTCGAGATCACCGTCCTCCACAGGGATGTAATCGCGCGCGATGCTTCCGTCGGGGTTAAAGATAACGTCTCCATCCTCAGTATACCGGCGCTCCCAGCGACCGTCCAGCGCGACGCTCGCGGTGATACGCCGAATGCTGGGGCTGCCGCGCTCGAGAATTCGGCGGGTGTTGATCTCGTAATTGGTGCGGTCCTCGCTACTCGACCACTCGCCGATTAGACCCTCGAGATCTCGATACGCCGGCGGCGTTTGCCCCTCCTGTCCGGGAGGCCCTTGCGGGTTGAAGCCGGTTCCACGGTACTCCTCACTCAGCTGCTCCGAAGAGCGCGGGATCGAAAGTACGAACTCGGAGTCATCGAACGGGGTGAGCGGATTGTTCGGCCGTGTGGTGATCGGAAAGTGCTCCTCGGTCTCGGTGGTGCGCTTCCCGAGATCGAGATCGACGTCGATGTTGAGAATCTTGACGCGGTCGGAACCGTAGATCTGCCGCAGCGCGTCGATGATCGCTTCGCGATACTCGCGCTCTTTGTCGCGCATCAGCGCGAGCTCACGGCGAGTTAACTCCAGCTCATCAAAGTCCTGCATGCGCTCGAAGTCGTTCAGCACTATTCCGCGCCGGTCGGTGATCGTGATGTTCTCGGGCTGCAGGTCCTCGACCGCAAGCTGTATCAGCCGTTCGATGCCTTCGACCTTGGCGCGATTCTCACGAAAATCGCTTCCGGGTCGGGGGCTCACGATAACCGAGGCGGTGACCGGCGCCTGATCCTCGAGAAACAACTCGCGTTCCGGCAGCACAAGGGTAACGCTCGCGGAGTCTATATCCTCTAGCGCGGTGATATGCTGCTCGAGCTGTCTGGTGATCGAGCGCCGCAGGTTCACGTTGCGCTCGAAATCGGTCTGGGTCCAGCGCTCCACATCGAAGAGATCCCACGGATCGGCCTCGCTGGGTACCAGGTTCTCACGGACCAAGATCGTGCGGGCGCGCTGCGCGGTGCGCTGATCCTCCACCATAATGAGGTTATCGCCGGTGATGCGGTACTCGATTCGCTCCTCATCGAGCCGCAGCGCGATGCGGTCGAGCACTGCGTCGTCGGTGACCGGCCTGCTGAGAAGAGGAACCATGCTGGGTCGCGCGCTGAACGTTACCAACAGCACGATACCCAGAACTGCGACACCGATGACGCTCGCGAAAATTGCCTTTTGTACGGGCTTCCATTGCGTCCAGAGGCCGGATATCTGGCCGAACGCCTTTCTGAGCCACTCTCTCATTGTTCCCCTCCCAGTATTCCGAAAAAGCTCCGTCTACATCGGCGGCTACCTATCGGACCGTCGTGATATCGCGGTACGCGCGAATCACTCTATCGACAACATTCTTGGTTATATTCAAAGACATCTCCGCCTTTGCTCCGGCTATCGTTACATCGTGCGGATTGACCGAGTCCGGATCAACAAGCGCCTGCACCGAAAGATCGGCGTGCTGATGCTGCCGGCGGTTCACTCCGTCGAGGCTCTCGAACAGCATTCCCGCGAAGCCCTCGGCGCGTTCGCTCGGCGCCGCGTCGAACTTCCCGGGCAGATGCCCCGGGTTCGTGCGGTGCAGTTGTATGATATGCCCCCCGGCCTGCTCTGGTCCAAACACGTTCATCTAGTACCTCCCGCTCTCTTACCTACCGATGTCGAGCGCGCGCTCGAACATGTTCTTAGCTCCGTCTATTACCGAAAGATTGGCTTCGTAAGAGCGCGAAGCCGAGATCATGTCGGTCATCTCGCTTACGACGTTGACATTCGGCATCTCGACGTAGCCTTCGTTTGGCCCCGACTGTATAGCGTCGGGGTGCGTGGGGTCCCAAACCAGACGCGGGTCGGCGTCCATGTCTTTCTCTACACTGGTAACTCGCACCCCATTGCCGACGCCGTGATCGAGCGGACGCGGCAGAAACGGCGTCCTCCAGTAAGGCTGGTCTACACGCGGGCGCATCACCACTCGGCTCCTACGGAACGGACCGCCTTCGGTAGTCCTGGTGGTATTGACGTTCGCGATATTGTCGGCGATCACGTCCTGTCGCAAGCGTTGCGCAGTGAGTCCGCTCGAGGCGGTGTTAATGCTCGAAAACATGCCCATACTCGGTTACCCCCTATCCTCGCAGCACCAGATTCACACGGCGAAACTCGGAGTTCAAGGAGTTCGACATCATGGTGTACATCAGCTGGTTCTGCAGCTGGTTCATGGTCTCTTCCTCGATATCGACGTTGTTTCCGTTGTTCTTGGTCTGTGTGAAGTAGTCGAGCTGCCGTACCGGGCGCACCGAGCGATAATCGGTCGGGCGGTGGAACGGAATGTGGCGCTCGTTTGTAAGACGCTCCCGGAAGCGCGGCGGACGCTCGCTTTCGAGCGCGTCGCGAAGTTGCGTCTCGAAGTTCACGACGCTGCGCCGGAAGTTCGGCGTGTCTGAGTTCGCGATATTGTCGGCGATCACGTCCTGACGCATCAGACTCACGTCCATAGACCGGTGTAATATATCGGCCGTCCGTCCGAAGGTATTACCACTAAACATTGTTGTATGCTCCTCGTTCACGAGTCTTCATCGTTTTCTAGTTTCGGCCGATATAGCGCACACGCTAAGTCCTTATTTCGCCGCTGCTCGGCTTCCGGCCGTTCGGGCCCCGCACGGCACCCTTTCCCCGAACGGCTCCCGAACGCCGCGCTACAGTATGTAGCGGCTGAGGTCCTGATCCTGCACGATCTCGTCGAGACGCTCCTTGACATAGTCCGGCGTGATCGGGATCTTCTGCCCGCTCAAGTCGGGGGCGTTGAACGATACCTCCTCGAGCAACAGCTCCATAATGGTATGCAGACGCCGGGCGCCGATGTTCTCGGTCTTACTGTTGACTCCGGCGGCGATCTCGGAAAGCTCCTTGATCGCGTCCTCGGTGAACTCGAGCTCAACGCCTTCAACCTTGAGCAACTCAACGTACTGCCTGATCAGCGCGTTCTGCGGTTGGGTGAGAATCCGGATGAAGTCCTCGGCGTGCAAAGCCTCGAGCTCCACGCGCAGCGGGAAGCGCCCCTGCAGCTCCGGGATGAGATCGCTCGGTTTGCTCGAGTGAAAGGCCCCCGCCGCGATGAACAGAATATGCGAGGTGTCGACCATACCATGCTTGGTATTGACGGTAGCGCCTTCAACGATCGGCAGAATGTCGCGCTGCACGCCCTCACGGCTGACGTCGACCCCGCCACGGTTTTCTTTAGCGGCGATCTTGTCGATCTCGTCGATGAAGATGATGCCCATCTCCTCGGCGCGCTGCCGCGCGAGTTCCGAGACACGGTCGGAGTCGACGAGTTTATCCATCTCTTCCTGCATCAAGACCTCGCGCGCCTGCTTAACCGTCGTGCGCTTGCGCTTTTTCTTCCCGCCGAGCAGGTTAGAGAGATTGCCGAGATTGAGGTCCATCTCCTCGAAGCTACTGCCGGAGAAGATCTCGATCGCCGGAAAGTTGCTCTTGGTGACCTGAATCTCTACCTCTTTGTCGTCGAGCTTCCCGTCGCGTAGCCGTTGGCGGAACTTCTCGCGTGTGGCACTGCGCGAGTCTTCGGGGCCGCCCCCCGCCCCGGCCCCGGCCGCGGCTCCGGTTCCTTCGGCGGTTCCGGTGCCGGGCGCGGAGCCGCCGGCGTTCACCGGAATCGGAGCACCGGCTTCATCGCCGCCTTCGCTCTCGTGCTGTTTGACCCCCGGAAGGAGGAGGTCGAGCAACCCTTCTTCGGTGCGTTTCTCGGCCTCTTCTTTGACCTCTTCCTGCAGCTCGGCTTTGACCATCGAGACCGCCGCCGAGACTAAGTCGCGCACCATCGACTCAACGTCGCGCCCCACATAGCCCACCTCGGTATACTTTGTCGCTTCTACCTTGAGGAACGGAGCGCCGGTGAGTTTCGAGAGCCGGCGTGCGATCTCGGTCTTGCCGACCCCGGTTGGTCCCATCATAATGATGTTCTTCGGCGCGACTTCGTCGCGCAGTTCCTCGGGAAGGCGTCGGCGGCGCATGCGGTTGCGCAACGCAATCGCAACCGCTTTCTTGGCCTTATGCTGTCCGATAATAAACTTATCGAGCTCGGCCACGATTTCTTTCGGCGTTAGATTCTCAAGCTCGCGTTTCATGTGATCTCCTCCACCACTATCTGGGAGTTGGTGTAGATGCAGATATCGGCCGCAATCTGCAACGAACGCTCGGCGATCTCGCGCGCGCTCAGCGATGAGGAATCGAGGTACGCACGCGCAGCGGCCTGCGCATACGCCCCGCCCGACCCAATCGCTATCACGCCGTAATCGGGCTCAACGACATCGCCGTTACCGGTGATCTCGAGGATCTTGTCCTTGTCGGCTACCAACAGCAGCGCTTCTAAACGGCGAAGCATTCGATCGGTACGCCACTCCTTTGCGAGCTCAACCGCCCCACGCGTTATATCTCCTGAGTACTCCTTGACCTTGCCCTCGAACCGTTCAAACAGCGTAAATGCGTCGGCGGTAGCTCCCGCGAAGCCCACCAGAATCCTGTCGTCGTAAATCTTGCGCACCTTACGCGCGGTACCCTTCAAGACGGTATCGCCCATGGTGACCTGTCCGTCGCCGGCCATCGCGATCGCGCCGTTGTGGCGAACCGCGACCACCGTTGTGGACCTTACCTCTTGGCGTTTGTTCCCTTGTGTTCCCATAATGCTTCCTTATTTCCGTTTTTCGTGCGTCGCGTTCCGTGCGGGTGCGCCAGTGCATAGATCTCGCGCAACGCTCCGAGCCCCATATGCGTATAGATCTGCGTTGTCGAGAGGCTCGAGTGCCCCAACAACTCCTGCACCACGCGTATATCGGCGCCGTGCTCGAGCACGTGCGTGGCGAAACTATGCCGAAACGTGTGCGGAGTGACATGCTTGCTCGTATCGGCACGTTCGACACGCTTATGCACGATCTCGGCCGCACCCCTCGCCGACAGCCTACCACCTCGGCTGTTTAACAACAACGCCTGTTCATGCCTCAAGCCTTTGCGCCGCAGAAAGGCTTCGCGCATCGGCAGATACTCTTTTACCGCCGCAAGCGCAGGATCGCCGAGAAACACCGCGCGGTCCTTACGCCCTTTGCCGTGCACCACAACGGTCTTGCGCGTGAGGTTGAGGTCGGTCACGTTAATCCCAACGCATTCGCTGATGCGCACTCCGGCGGAGTACAGTACCTCGAGCAACACCCGATCTCGCAGATCGAGGAAACCGGTGCCGTCTATCTCGAGTACGCGCTGCATCTCTTGCTCAAACAGAAACTCGGGCAGTCTACGCCGGTTCGTCTGGCTGCGCACGCCGTCGAACGGTGATGATTCGCGCGCACCCACACGAACGAGATGCCGATAGAACCCCTTGAGCGCCGAGAGCGCGCGGTTCACCGACGTTCCGGCCGCATTATTGCGCGTTAAGTGCGCGACATACGCGCGCGCGTCGCGAAGCGACAGCTCTTCGTACGCGAGTCCTTCACTCGAGACCCAGTCGAGAAACGCGCTGAGGTCGGCCCGGTAGGCGCGAATCGTGCTGGGGCTCAGGTTACGCACGCTCGAGAGATAGGCTAGGTATTGGTCGAGCTCGCGTTTCATGTCCGGTGCAACTCCTTCATGAGGTCCAAAGCCAGGGCTTGCCCAACCGCGGCCGAGCCGCCGGTGGAGCCCCGCTCGCCGGCGCCCTTACACTCGCCGCCGCCGGCCGCCGCTAGCTCGGCCTCCAGTAGCTCGGCCGCCGATAGCTCGGCCGATCCGGCCACGGCGCGGCGGCGCTCCAAGCCCCAGTCGCGAAGAATATCCTCGGCCGTCTCGATAACTGCGGCCCCGTCGGTCGCGAGCGCGCGCGTGCCGGCGCCTTTCACGCCGCGCAGGCCGGCGGCATGAACAACCACATCGCGACCCTGGTCCAGCGCGTACTCGGCGGTAATGAGCGCTCCGGAATTCTTGGGAGCTTCGCAGATCACGACGGTGCGCGCGAGCCCGCTGATGATGCGGTTTCGCTCCGGAAAGCGCAGCTTGTCGGGATCGAACCCGGTTGGGTACTCGCTCACAATCGCGCCGCCGGCCTCAACGATGCGCGCCGCAAGCAGCGCATGCTGCGGCGGATAGATGCGGTCTATCCCGGAACCGAGCACCGCGACCGTAGAACCGTCGAGCTGCAACGCACCGCGATGCGAGGCCCCGTCGATACCGCGGGCGAGTCCCGAGACCACCGGTATACCGGCTCTTGCCAAACCGCGGCCGAGAGCGACCGCGGCGCGCTCGGCCGCCGGGCTCGGTCGGCGGGTACCCACTATCGCGACCTGCGGACAACTGTGCGCCGGCCACCGGCCCCGCAGATACAGCACCGCAGGCGGATCGTAGAGCTCCAGTAGCTGCGGCGGATACTCACGTTGCCCGAACACCACCACCTCTATCTGCCGGCGTTCGAGAAAGCTGAGCTCTTCCTCGGCCTCGGCGAGTAGCTGCAGCGGGTCCCACGGGCTGCTGAGCTCATCCAGCAGGTCTCCCTCGGTCATCTCGTTCAGCTCCTGCTCCGGAATCCGCTCGAGATCGACGGTATCGCGCAGTATCTCGGCGATATAGCGTTTGTCGGCCGAGCTGAACGCCTGTCGACGGTTCAGCGCGAGCATCAGTAGCATGCGATCCTGTTCCCGACTCACTGCGACGCCTCCCGTAGCTCGCGCAGGTTACCGCGCGCGGCTTCGCGATCTGAAGAGCCGGGGGCTTCATCCGCGATCTGCTCGTAGATCGACACGGCCTCTTCCGGCCTTCCCTGCATAATGCGCATCCGCGCCTTCAAGAACTGCGCTTCCCACCGGCTCGGACTGAGCTCGAGCAAACGCTCAAGATACTGCTCGGCCTCATCGGGCAACT
>SLBH01000212.1 GCA_007126415.1 Spirochaetales bacterium | reverse complement strand
CCGCACGACGCCGAGGTGTTTCGCGCGCTACAGCACCGCATCTACTCGCTCGCGTTGGTCCACGAGCAGCTGTATCAATCGGTCTCGCTTTCACGCATCGAGATAGGTCGCTACCTACACGCGATGCTGAGTTACCTCAACAACAACTTCCACAATCCCGGACGCGAGATAGAGATCCGAACCGAGATCGATACCGTCGACGCCGCGATTGAGCCGGCAGTGGCGTTCGGCATGCTGATCTCGGAGGTGGTCTCAAACAGCCTGAAACACGGCTTTGCAGATCGAACGAGCGGAACGCTCACCGTGCACCTCTCTCACCAATCGCCTGCGGTTGTGTTGTCCGTTCGCAGTTGTGAGCTGCGTTACAATTCGGTAGTATGAATCCAGGTATGGGTAGCAGTCGCGATGCAACCGACGGGAGATTTACGCTGTTCTATCGGGACGGCTGGGCACACCTCACGGTAGAACCGCCCGGCGAGTTCGGTCGACCGGTGTACCCCGAAGAAGTAGAGAACCGCATGAAGCTACTCGAGGTTCCCAAGGTGCGTCGGCGCACGATTGAAGAAATCATCAACGCCGCGCAAGGGACGCCTGAACCCTTGACCGAGTGGCCGGCGGGCAAATACCTCTCCGCAACCTACAGAATAGAGATTTCCGACGACGAGATGGAGGTATACCTCACCGTACACCCGCCCAAAAAGGGCGGAGCGCCTCCCGGTCGAGCCGATATCGACCGCGAGCTGGGAAACGCCGGGGTTGTCTCGGGCGTTGACCACGACGCCGTCACCGCGCTGCTCGCCGAACGGCGCTACGGTGTGCCGGTGCTCGTGGCCTCCGGGACGCCCCCCACCCACGGAACCAGCCGCAAGATCACGTATCGCTTCAACACAAACCGCGGCAAGCCTTACCTCGAGATGGAGTTCGGACGCATAAACCTGAAGGAGCTTAACTTCATCGAGCACTGCAAGGAAAACGAGCTCCTCGCCGAGCTGTTACCTCCGGTGCCGCCGGTAAACGGCGAAACCGTCACCGGGCGCGTGCTCCCGGCCGAGACCGAGACGCGCGAGGTGCAGCTCAACGGCGGCGCCAATACCCGGCTGAGCTCCGACAGGACGCAGCTTTACGCGACCTGCGACGGAAACGTTCGCCTCGATGAGCACCGGCGCGTCGTGGTGGAACCGGTGGTGCAGGTTCGCAACGTCAACTACGAAACCGGCAACATCTACTTCGACGGCTCGGTGGTGGTGGAGGGGCATGTCGCGGACGGCTTCATCGTTGAGGCCGGCGGCGACATTCAAGTGGGGAAAGGCGTCGGCAAGGCACGGTTGCAGGCCGGGCGTAACATCTTGCTGAAGACCGGGATGAACGGCAACGGCGAAGGCGAGCTCGAGTGCGACGGTGATCTTTTCTCACGGTATATCGAAAGCTGTCAGGTTGCATGCCGCGGGAACATCCTCGTCGAAGAAGCGATTATGCACAGCCAGGTAACGGTTTGGAAGCATTGCGTGTTGAACGGCCGGCGCTCGGAGATCATAGCCGGTAGCCTCATCGTGGGCGGTAGCGTTTGGTGCAAGAAGCTGGGGAATCTCAACGAAGTGCGTACACGCGTCGCGCTCGGGGTACCGCCCGACCTGCTACTCGAGTACCGTAACGCCAAGCACGGGCTTGAAACACAACAGGAGAAGCTCAACGATACCGAGGACAAGCTCGAGAAGCTGAAGCGCGCGCTACGTGAAGGCCATAACGACGAGCGCGTCACGCACGCGATCCGTCAGCTCGAGGAGTCGCTTCCGGAGATCAACTCCGAGATCTCCACGCTGCGCCACCGCGTCCCCGAGCTCCGCGAGCAACTGCGAGCGTCGAAAGACAGCATGCTCGTAGTGGAGGACACCATCTTTCGCGGCGCGGCGATCACCTTCGCCACCCAAGAGTACCACGTGCCCGACAAAGGCGCTCGTAAGACGATTTTGCGCCCCGGCGAAAGGGGCCTCATCGAATCAGGCTTCGACGCCCGCAACAAGCCGACGCTGCAGTTTGAGACCCCCGATAACTAGCCGTACTCCGGCGCGTAAGAAATGAGCCGGTATAACGCGCTTAGGTTCTCACCTCGGTAGCCGCTTGCCCGTCCTTGGTAATTGTTAAGTCGGTGTTCTCGAAGCCCGGTGAAATCACGATGTTCTGCCGGACCCCCGCCCGCTCACGATCGCGCCAGCGCGCCGGGGGGACCCCTTCGATATCCTTGAACGCTCGAGAAAAATGGTGAATGGTCTTGAAGCCGACTAGGAAGGCAACTTCTTTGATACTCAGTTCTTCGTAGGTGAGCATCTCTTTCGCTTTTGCGATTCGCAAGCGCATAAGATACGCGTGCAACGACAGCCCGGTTGCTTGGCTGAAACGCTTTGATAAGTACTCAGGAGAGTACCCTACGTGCCCCGCGATCGTACGCGAATCGATATTCTCGGCGTAATGAACCTCGATGAAGTTCTTGGCAAGACACACAACCGAATCATGATCATTCACCACAGACTCGGGCAGGGTGATCGCAGGCTCACGAATCGTGTCCCCAATCAACCACAGAACGCACTGCAGAAGCAATGCGTTACAGAGGTGTCTGTGCCAGGCGAGCCGCTGCATGCCTTCAGTTCGGATTCGCTCTAGAAGATGACGCACGACATGCGTTTTGTCACCTATAGGGCTCGTAACTCTCCCAAGCACAGCGGCCAGGTCGCGATCGAAGACTTCAAACTTTGTATCGAGCGTCTTGAGCGGTCGGCTGCAGTCGGCACTAAAAAGATGCGTTACGCGGGGCGGAACGAGTACTACGACGTTTTCCTCGAGCGGGATTTCTTCTTCGCCCAGTGTCGCGGTGCCGCGCCCGTCGATGGTGCAGACTATCTGAAAAAAATCGTGCGCATGAGGCAACACACGCCATTCAGGCTCGTAGTCGTAGCGTGCAATCCACAGGACATTGACGGGACTCGGTATTCCACGCGCTTTGCTCACATCGCCAACATTATACCCCCGCTCGCGCTCCATGACTACACTCCGAAATCCGCCTTCGCGAGCTGGTAACTGCGGCTCGATGCACGGTGCGCAACCATGATCCAGAAGTAACTACTACGAGCCCCCGGCATTGCTACGGTGGGATGATACCCCTCGGGAATAACGACGAAATCGCCGGTTGAAACCGGATGCACCGCTTCTATAACCCCGGGCTCCCGTGAACTCAGATGCAACGAAAACTGTGGGGCAGGTAGATCAAAATAGCAGTACACTTCTTCGAGATCGGCAGAGTGCTGGTGCGGCGGCCAGCTTGTCCAGGCCCCGGAGTCTCCCCAGGTGAAGCCATTGACCATACGCGAAGCCGACACCTCTTGATTGAGCGTCATAAAGATCTCACGCTGGTACGGTGGTTCTCCGTGAACCTGGTGCACTTCCCCTACCGGTAAGGCCGGGTCAAAACGCCGAACAAAGAACTTTCCCCTCCCCTCATACGGTCCGCCTCCGATATACAGCACGGCATCCTGAGTGGCCTTCACAACCGCTGAGTCACCGGCCGGAAGATAGAACGAGTCCATCTTCTCTATCCGGGTAGATTCGTCTACGTGCGTTACAACCACCTCACCCTGTATTACCGCAGCGTTGAGCTCGAGGTCAGAATGCGAAAGCTCATGACTATCGTTCGGGTTGAGATTCAGGCGGAACGCCCAGGTCACAAGACACACCGAATTATGCGGCGAGATTACCGTATGCAGCCCGGGCCCGGTCTCGCTCTGGTACTTCCAGTTGCTTGGATG
>SLBH01000211.1 GCA_007126415.1 Spirochaetales bacterium | reverse complement strand
CCCACCGACAATCCGGAGATTCTCGCCTACAGCAAGCATAGTCCGGATTTCGATTGCATCGTGCTGGTGGTGGTAAGCTTCGACTACCGCTATAAGCAGTCCGGCTGGGTGGAGTTCGGACCGTCGAAGCTGGGTATGCGCACCGGCAGTCAGTACATGGTGTATGATCTTCTGGCCGACGCCGGATATCGTTGGCTGGATGGGTGGAACTACGTCGAGCTTCGTCCGGCGGACGGCCCGGTGCACGTCTTTCGGGTGGTTCCGCTCGATCAAGACGACGAGCAGGTGGACACCGCGTGGTGAACGAGCCGGCGAACGGACGAGATCGTTGAGCAAGAATAAGCGACGGGAGAACGAAATGCCTGATATCGAACCAAAAGAGCCGGATTGGTACCGCGACGCGGTGATCTATGAGCTGCATGTGCGGTCTTTTTTTGACAGCAATAACGATGGTATGGGTGACTTCAACGGGCTAACCGCGAAGCTCCCGTATCTGCAGGACCTCGGCGTTACCGCGGTCTGGATCCTGCCGTTCTACCCTTCGCCATGGCGCGACGACGGTTACGATATCGCCGACTACACCAGCGTGCACGAGGCGTACGGAACCCTGCGCGACTTCAAGCGCTTTCTGCGTGAGGCGCACAAACGCGGGCTGAAGGTCATTACCGAGCTGGTTATCAATCACACCTCCAATCAGCATCCTTGGTTTGAGCGTGCGCGCCAGGCTAAGCCGGGCAGCCGCCGGCGTAACTACTACGTCTGGAACGACAACCCAATGAAATACGAGGATGCTCGCATCATCTTCAAGGACTTCGAGACCTCGAACTGGAGTTGGGACCCGGTCGCGAAACAGTACTACTGGCATCGCTTCTACTCGCATCAACCGGATCTCAATTTCGATAGCGAGGACGTGCAGCGTGAGGTGTTCAAGGTCATGGAGTTCTGGCTCGAGATGGGCGTCGACGGGCTGCGGCTCGACGCGGTGCCGTATCTCTTTGAGCGCGAAAACACTAATTGCGAGAATCTGCCCGAGACCCACGAGTTTCTCAAGAAACTCCGAGCGCACGTAGACGCGAAATACGAGGATCGTATGCTGCTCGCCGAAGCCAATCAATGGCCGGAGGACGCGGCCAGTTATTTCGGCGACGGCGACGAATGCAATATGTGCTTCCATTTTCCGATTATGCCGCGCTTGTTCATGGCGCTGAAGATGGAAGACCGTTTCCCGGTGATCGACATACTCGAACAGACCCCGAACGTACCCGACGGCTGCCAGTGGGCGATTTTTCTCCGCAACCACGACGAGCTCACGCTCGAGATGGTAACCGATGAAGAGCGCGACTATATGTATCAGGTCTATGCGCTCGACCCGCGTCACCGCATCAATCTCGGCATTAGGCGTCGGCTTGCCCCGTTGCTCGAGAACAACCGTCGTCGCATCGAGCTCATGAACATCCTGTTATTCTCGATGCCGGGCAGCCCGATCATCTACTACGGCGACGAGATCGGCATGGGAGATAACGTCTACCTCGGCGATCGTGACGGCGTTCGTACCCCGATGCAGTGGAGTTTCGACAAGAGTGCGGGTTTTTCTCAGGCGAATCCACAGAAGCTGTATCTGCCGGTGATTATCGACCCGGAGTATCACTACGAGGCGATCAACGTTGAAACACAGCAAACCAACCCGTCTTCGCTGTTGTGGTGGATGAAGCGCGTCATCGGAATCCGCAAGAACTATCCGGCGTTCAGCCGCGGCGACATCACCTTTGTCGGTTCGAACAACATCCACGTGCTCAGCTTCATCCGGCGCTACGAGGATGAAGCCGTGTTGGTGCTGGTGAACCTTTCGCGCTATGTACAGCTTGTTGATCTTGATCTCTCGGAGTACGCGGGGTACGTGCCGGAGGAGATATTCAGCCGCAATGAGTTCCCACGCGTCAAGGAGGGGCCGTACATCCTGAGCATCGGCGGCAACGACTACTACTGGTTTGAGCTGCAGAAGGTTGAGGAACTGGTGGCGTTTAGCGAGGCCGGGCGCAGCCCGCAGATTACGATCGCTCCGCGCGACTGGAACGGATTGACGTCGAAGCTGCAGCGCGAGCTCGAGCGCTCGATCCTTCCGGGCTACGTCCGGAGCATGCGCTGGTATCGCGACAAGGCGCGCAAGATCAAGAGTACCACGATCAGCGACGCGGTCTCGGTCGGAAGCGCGCCGGAACGGATCTGGGTTACCACGCTTACGATTCAGTTCAGCGACGACAAGGCCGAGGTATATCTGTTGCCGCTCGCGCTAGCGCGCGGCGAGTACGCTGAGCACGTTACCGATGAGTTTCCGCAGGCTGTTGTCACTCGCGCGGCTGTAGACGGCGATGACGCGGTGCTGTACGACGCGATCTACGCCGAGGAGCTGCGCGATACCTTGCTCAGCGTGGTGCTGAGGCGGCGCAAGCTAAAAGGAAAGAACGGGCGCTTGCTAGGCTCCACCGGGCGGGGCGCTCGCGGTATCGCGGCCACGCTGCTCGAGAACCCGAGCTCGCGCGTGCTCAAAGCGGAGCAAACCAACACCTCGGTGCTGTATCGAGACAGCGGCTTTCTGAAGCTCTACCGCAAGCTCGACGAGGGCGCTAATCCTGAGCTCGAGATCCTGCAGTACCTCACCGAGAAGCGCAAGTTTGCGCACGTTCCGCGCTATATTGGGTCGCTCGAGTACGCGCGCGGGGAGCGTTCGCGCTCCTCGGTGGGCATTCTCGTCGAGTTCGTGCGCAACGAGGGCGATGCTTACGAGTTCGCTAAGGACGCGGCCGACCGCTATTTCGAGAACGTGATGGCGGCGCAGAGAAACGGTTTAGAGCATCCGAAGATGAGCACCTCGCTGTTCGAGATCGATTACACGAGCGCGCCTGAGGCTTTCTTGCAGAACACCGATCGTTTCTTCCTGGAGATGATGGCACTTCTCGGTCGGCGGATCGGGGAGCTGCACCTCGCGCTCGGTAGCGAGCGGACGCAACCCGAGTTCAAGGCCGAGTCGTTCTCGCTGTTGTATCAACGATCGGTTTATCAGTCGATGCGCAGTCTCGTGCGGCGGGTTATGGGGTACACCAAGAAAGCGGTGAAGAAGTCTGACGACGCTCCGGATGCGTTGCAGGCCGTGCTGGACCGCGAGTCGGAGTTGTTGACGCACCTCGCGCGAGTGCGCGAGCGCAAGTTCGACGCGCAGAAGATTCGCATCCACGGCGACCTACACCTCGGACAGGTGCTGTTCTCGGGGCGCGACTTCACGATCATCGATTTTGAAGGCGAGCCGGCGCGAACGCTGAGCGAGCGGCGCCTAAAGTACTGCCCGCTACGCGACGTTGCCGGGATGATCCGCTCGTTTCATTACGCGGTCTACAGCACCTTCCTTGAGTACGCCGAGACACGCTCGAGCGATGCGGAGTCATTGGAACCGTGGGTCTCGCTGTGGTATACGGTTGTAGCAGGGTCGTTCTTGAGAAGCTACCTCGACACCATCGCGGAGTCTCCGCTGCTGCCGGAGTCACGCACCGACATTGGGCTGTTGCTCAACGTGTTCTTGCTCGAGAAGGCGGTCTACGAGTTGGGTTATGAGCTCAACAATCGCCCCGACTGGGTTATGATTCCGTGCGACGGTATCTTGCGCATTCTCGATGAGGCCGGCGGCGAAAACTAAAGGAGAGCGTGAGAAAAAGTGAGAACTATATGCGGATAGGTCCTGTGGCCCGCCCTGCAGGCGGTTATGAGTTTGTGCTGTGGGCCCCAAACGCTGAGCGCGTTGAGCTCAAGAT
>SLBH01000152.1 GCA_007126415.1 Spirochaetales bacterium | reverse complement strand
CGAATCCAGACCTTACCGCCACGTTTGATGTGACGCGTCATCGCGATACGCGCTGCCTCGATCTGGCGCGCGGTTATCCAGCTCGCCTCCATCGAAATCAGCCCATACTCGCCGAACGCCACGCGATTCCCGCGCCCGGCCTTACGCCCCAACGTGGTGCCGATCTTCCGCTGACGCTTTCTATACCTTACTCGTTTGGGACTCAGCATACTCTAGCTCCTCGCCTCGGCGCGTTCCCGTTGTCGCCGCACCACCGCACCCGCATCTTCCTTGCGGCTGTACTTCAAGACCTCACCGTGGAACGCCCAGACCTTCACACCGATTGTACCGAAGGTTGTTTTGGCCTCGGCAAAGCCGTAATCGATGTTTGCACGTAATGTGTGCAGCGGAACGCGACCTTCACGTTGGGTCTCGGTTCTCGACATTTCGGCTCCACCAAGACGACCCGAGACCTTGATCTTGATACCCTGCATTCCGGTCTTCATTGCTCCGGCTACAGCCATCTTGAGCGTTCGTCGAAACGACGCACGTGAGCGAAGCTGCCGCGAAACGTTTAGCGCGATCAGCTGCGCATTGGTCTCGGGACGCTTGATCTCCTTGATCTTGATCTGCAACTTCTTACCGGCCGCCTTTTGCAGCTTCTGCCCGATCTTCTCGATATTTGCACCGCGCGTTCCGATAATCACCCCCGGCCGTGAGGTGTGGATGACCAGCGTAATGCGTTGCGGCTGTCGAATGATCTCTACCTCCGCAAGCTCGGCACTCCGTGTCTCGGGCAGCGTCTCGAGCAGCCGTCGCAGCTTGAGGTCTTCGTGCAGCGTGTCGGCATACTCACGAGGATCCACGTACCACTTCGAACGCCAGGTCTTGTTAATCCCTAATCGAATACCAATTGGATTTACCTTCTGTCCCACGTTACTCTCCCGATCTCGCGATCTCGTCGACCACCGCTGTTATATGACTCATCCGCTTGTGCAAAATGTCTGCACGCCCTCGCGCTCGCGGCCACATCCGCTTCATGCGCGGCCCTTCGTTGACAAGCAACTCTCGCAGATACAGCATGTCTTCATCCATCTGCTTATTCTGAGCCAGCGCATTCGCCGCAGCGGACTCGATCACCTTTCGCAGAATCTTTGCGCCTTTCTGCGGTGCATTCTCGAGCACCGAAACGACCTCGGTGTAGGGCTTGTTTCGCACCTTATCCGCAATCGGCCGAAGCTTGAAAGGTGAGATCAAGATATAACGTCCGTGGGCGCGGTAGCCGGTCTTGTCTGCTGTCTTTGCCATAATCTCCGCTCCTATTTCCGCTTACCGGCCTTTCTATCGGAGCCGGCGTGCCCACGGAAGATGCGGGTCGGGGCAAACTCACCGAGCTTGTGCCCCACCAGGTTCTCGGTGATATAGACCGGTACCCAGGTCTTGCCGTTATACACCGAGATCGTGAGCCCAACCATCTCCGGAATGATCGTGGAGGTGCGCGAGAAGGTCTTCACCATCTTGCGATCACCGCTTTTATTCATCTGCACAACCCTGGAGTACAGACTCTTCTCGATAAACGGGCCTTTCTTAATCGATCTCGACACGAGACAACTCCTATTTCTTCCTTCGCTTGACGATGTGCTTATCCGAGTACTTCCGCTTCCGTCGCGTCCGGTAGCCCTTTGTGGGCTGGCCCGACGGCGAAACCGGATGCCGACCGCCCGAGGTCCGGCCTTCACCACCACCATGCGGGTGATCTACCGGGTTCATCACGACGCCGCGAACTTTGGGGCGTCGCCCGAGCCAGCGCGAGCGCCCGGCCTTGCCGAGCGACACGTTCATGTGGTCTTCGTTTCCAACTGCCCCCACCGTTGCGCTGCAGCGCTTGAACACCAGGCGTGTCTCACCGGACGGCAGCCGCACCGTTACGTAGTCTTTCTCTTTGGCGACGACCGTGGCTCGCGCACCGGCGGACCGCGCGAGCTGCCCACCCTTTCCGTGCTGTAGCTCAACGTTGTGCACAACCGTCCCCATCGGGATTCGCTCGAGCGGCAGTGAGTTCCCGACCGTGGGAGGCGCGCTTTCACCGCTCATCACCACGTCGTTTTCACGGAGCCCTTTCGGAGCAAGGATGTACCGGCGCTCACCATCGCGGTATTGAATCAGCGCTATGTTTGCGCTGCGATTGGGGTCGTAGGCGACGCCGACAACCTTCCCTTCAATACCGTGCTTGTCGCGCCGAAAGTCCAACTCGCGCAGCTTGCGCTTGTGTTGCCCGCCTTTTCGCCGCACACTGATCCGCCCGGCACTGTCTCGCCCGGCGCCGAACGAGGCCCCTTTTGTGAGCGACTTCTCGCTCCCCTCAAGCGTAACCTCTTCGAATGTTAAGCCGGTTCGAAATCGCGTACCCGGCGTGCGTGGTCTGTATTTCTTAACACCCACAACTAACTCCTTTACGCGCCTTCAAACACTTCGATTGTTTCGCCCGGCGCGAGCTTCACAACCGCCTTCTTCCATGTGGCGGTGCGCCCCGCCTTGTACCGAACGCGGCGCGGCTTGCTCTTGACGGTGCTGACGTTGCAGCGCACCGGGTGCACGTTAAACAACTCTCGCACGGCGTCCATGACCTGAATCTTGTTCACCCGAGCGTCAACCTGAAACACGTACTTATTCTCTTCGCGCAAAGCGTTCGTCTTCTCGCTCAGCACCGGTCTAATAATTACCTGGTCGGCTCTCATTGCATCCAACCCCTCTATTTGTTGTCGCGACCGTACAGCTCGCCGAGCTTCTCAGCGGCCGACTGCATGAACACCACGCGCTCGGCGTAATACAGATCGTGCGCACGCAGCCTCTCGTACGATAGATATCGCAACCACGGGACGTTGCGAGCGGCACGCTTCACCATCGGGTCGTCGTCTTTCATCACAAGGACCGTTCGCCTCTCACCGGCGAGCGGCGCAAGGATCTTCACCAAATCGCGCGTCTTGCCGCTTTCCACCGTGAAATCCTCAACAACCGAGAGCGCTTCATTGCGCGCCTTCATGCTCAGAATTGATTTCATCGCCACACGCTTCATGGTGCGCGGCAGCTTATACCCGTAGTCGCGCGGGCGCGGCCCGAATGCCACACCGCCACCGACCCAAACCGGCGACGACCGCCGTCCCGCGCGGGCGCGCCCGGTACCCTTCTGCCGCCACGGCTTTCGTGTACTTCCGCGCACCTCGCTACGCGTTTTGGTCGAAGCCGTGCCAAGACGCGCGTTCGCAAGCTCGTTGCGTATCGCGTGATATATCGATCCCTCGCTCACATCCCGCGCGAACACTGTATCGTCCAGCGAGATCGTTTGCTTCGGCTTGCCTTCTACAGAAAATAGTTGTGCATCCATTCTTCAAAGCCCTTCTTCGTGCGCCTTACTTTTTCACCGCGCTGCGAATTTCGACGTAGCCGTCGCGCCTGCCCGGCACCGCACCACTAACAAGCAGCGCATTGCGCTCAGAATCAACGCGCAACACTCGAAGGTTCTGAACGGTCGCACGCTCTCCGCCCATGCGCCCCGGCATCTTAGTGCCTTTCTGAACGCGCGACGGCGTTGCGGCCATACCGGTTGCGCCGAGTCCGCGCTTGAACTTCGAACCGTGGGTCTTGCGACCACCCGAAAACCCGTGACGTCGCATAACACCTTGATAGCCTTTCCCTTTGGAGATCCCGGAAACGTCGACGAACGCGGTGTTCTCGAACGCCTCAACCGTTAGACTATCGCCGACGCTGCACTCCATCTCGAAGCCACGAAACTCGCGCACATAGCGCTTCGGAGCAACACCCTCGGGGAACT
>SLBH01000166.1 GCA_007126415.1 Spirochaetales bacterium | reverse complement strand
CGCGAGCACCTTGCTCGTGATCTCACCAACCGTTGCCGTACCACCGCCGTCCATCGTTGTAACTCCCAGATTGCGTCTCGATAATCCATTCGCAAGTTTGGTGCCAACAAGCGCTCTGAATAGATCGATAGTAAGGTTACAAGTTGTTGCACTTGAACGAGTAACGCAGACGGGCAAGATCGAGGCGTGACGTACCGTCCGAACGGTGCAGGGTCGGCAATGCACGCGGCATAGTTGTGCGTTGTGCATAGCAGTGCTATGCAAACTGCATAGGACGATGCTTCTCGGTGTAGGGGCGTGCGGCCGGAAGGGTCGTTTAGCGGGTGGTCATACGGCGGCGCACCAGCGCTCCGGTAAGCAACAGTGCGGTGAGCGCGGCAAGCGGCAACAGCACTCCCGGGTGTAGGACCTCGCCCGCGCTTACAGCTTCGGTGACGCCGTAAACCGCCGAGGCGTATACCGTCCACTTCATGATGAGCCCAATCGTCGCGGCGAGCAGAAAGCGGCGCCGCGAGAGACGCAGCGCCCCGGCGCCGAAGTTCACGATCTGATGCGGGAACCCCGGGAGCACCCGAAGCGCGATCTGCGTGAGCATATCGCTCTGCCGTGAGAGCAGCCGCATGACCTTACGCCCCACCCGACCCGGATTCCAGCCGGAGCGCAGCCACGAACTAAACGAATAGGCGCCGGCGGCTCCGCCCACCCCGCCGATCGTAAGCAGGATCGTGGCGAGCCACGGCGGATGAAACGGGGCGACCAGCCAGAGACAGACGCTCCCGGGAAGCCCGACGGTCGTCATGAGCGCCATAACCAGCACCGCCGCGAGCATAAACCACGGGCGCGTGGCGACACCGCTTCCCAGCTCCAGGAGCGTCTCGGCTTCGAACGGCCCTTGGATCGAAACCACCGCCGCAAGAAGCAACAGCAGCCCAATCACCGAAGCACGCCGGCTCGGCCTCCACGAAAGTGCCGTTACTACCCAGCGCGGCCCCAGCCGGTGTACGCTTCGCCGCCGGAGCCCGATCCCCCGCCCGTTCCCTGCGCCTTGCGCGTGCGAGTTTTGCGCGTGCGAGCCTCCCGGCTCGGAGCCGGCGCCGCTCTCGACGATATCGAGTCGTTCGTGCATGCCTTGGTCCATGGCCTCGTGCATCTATTTTCCCATCTTACCGATTTCCCATATTACCGAGTGCAACTGCAATCAGCGTCACGTCGTCGCTATATGCGACTTGATATGCGTCTTGCCGGCCCCGCCGCTTGATATCGGCGATGATTTCGTCACAAACAGCGCGGGGGTCGCTACCCTCAAACGACGTAAGCCATCGCTCGAGCTCGACGTCCTCTACGCCCCCGTCCGGGCGGCGAAGCTCGGTGAGCCCGTCGGTTACCTGTAGCACCACGTCGTTCTCTTCGAGCTTCACGGTACGCGCCTCGTACGCGGCGTCGGACAACAGCCCGAACCCGGCCCCGTGCACCTGCAGGCGCTCGCGGAAAATGAGGCGCCCGGCGTCGGCATCGAACCCAAACCGCAAAGCCGCCGGGTGCCCGGCGTTCGCATACGTATACTCGCTGCGATCCAGGTCCAAGACTCCGACAAAGAACGTCACCACCAGGTCCGGCACCATTCGCAGCTCGTAGAACACGCGCTCATTGAGCCAGCCGAGAAAATCGGCCGGGTCGAACTCGTTGAGATGGCGACGGATGTATTCGCGGTAGATCATCGTCTTGAGCATCGTCGTGACGAACGCGCCCTTGATGCCGTGCCCTGAAACATCGCCGATGAGAAACGCATAGCGCTTATCGCTGAGACGCACAACGTCGTAATAGTCGCCGCCGCAATGCAGTCCGGGGAGAGGTAGATAGAGATGCCGCACACAAAACCGCCCGGGCTGCGGAAGTTCCACCTGTAGCAATCGCCTCTGTAGCTCACCGCCCCAGCGGAGCTCCTCGTCCAGGAAGGCCGTGTGACGCTTGAGCTGGTTGCGATTCTTCACGAAACGCAACGCCTTTCCAAGCTCGGCGAGAAGATAATCCGGTTGCCACGGTTTGATCACGTAGCTGAAAAACCCTGCTTCTATCGCGCTCACGAGCTCCGACTGCGAGTAGCTGCCTACCAGCACAAACAAGAGATCGGGATACTCTCTCGAGACGGCTTTGCGTAACTCCCAGGGCGATATACCCGGCATCCGAAGATCGCAGATGATCAGATCGAGCTCACCGCCGAGCTCGCGAACTCGTAGCGCCGCCTCCTCACCGGAAGCGGTCGTGTGGATCTCTAAGCACTCGCGCTCGGCCCAAGGCCCGAGCACTTCAAGCAGGCTCGCGAGGCTGTCGGGCTCGTCGTCGACCACCAGCGCTCTGCAATGCAACGCGGTGCCACATACCGCGGCTGCTTCGGGCTTGCACCCTTCAGACGTGAGATCGTCATCGTCCACTACGGGTTCTCCTTGCCGACGTCTGCCGTGGGGGCATCTGCCGGCACGCTCGGGCGACCAAGCTCAAGATTATCGCCGATGCGCTCTTTTTTCTCGCGCGCCTGCCAGGTCACGTCGATATTGTCGTACTGATCGCCGTCTTGTTCGTCTTCGTCGTCGAAATCATAGAGGTCGGCATCGGTGTAGGTGAAGCGAATGGAGGAATCGTAGAAACGCTTCAGCGAGCGCATGAGCCTGCGTCTTTCCGGACGTTGAAAGGTGCCGGCCGACATCGCTTCCCAGAAGAATACCCAGCCGCCGATGAAGAACCCTTCGTTCAGCAAGCGCCCCAACGGGTTTGGCGGTACCAGCGGCTCGATCGCAGCCGCGATCATGAGCGCGAGCGCACCGAACACCACAAAGCGGAGAATTCGCCGATTGATGCGCTGCAGCACGCGTTTCTCGGCTTCCATCTTGTTCGCGAAGTAGTTCTTCAGGCTGGTGCGCAGTAGCCGCTCCATTTTGGGGTTTTGATCCTCGTTGACCGTAAACTCGATCGCGATCTTGTAACGAAACGGAATTTCATCGGAGCAGAGGTTCAGAAAGTGCGCAAGGTCGGGGTCGAGGTCGCGGCGCTTGAAGTAGGCGCTGTCCCACTCGTTGAATGCGTAGGCGTACTTCTCGAGCTTGACGTCGACGATGAACGCCCCGGTCTCGGGATCCTTTCGATAGATGCGATTAAGGTATTGAATCGTCCTCATCTGAACCTACTCAAGATTAGTGCGAGTGTGCACCGCGTGTCTACGTCCCGTTGTCGAGAGGGAGCCCCTGTCGAGATGAGCCCCTTGTCCTGTGGCCCCTCTTGTCTCGGAGCGCGGCTCGCTATATCCTCGGGTGCAATGCCCGACACGCCGACACCCCCGCCGCACGAGCCTCACGCGTCGTCGGACAAGCCCCGCGCGCCCCGGCAGCCGCGCCTCACCGGCGCCGTCGCCGCGCTCATGGCGCCGAGCCTCGCGGTGATTCTCTCGATCACGATGTTCGCGGTGGGCCTTCCGAGCGTGCGCGATGAGTACGCGCTCGGCGCCGACGCCGCGTCGTGGCTGGTGGTCGCCTATACGCTGCCGTTTATCGTGTTCATGCCGCTGTACGGCCGCCTCGGCGAAGCGCTCGGCAAACGGCGACTGCTGCTGCTCGGCGTGCTGTTCTATCTCGTCGGGAGCGTGGTGGTATTGGTCGCCCAACCGCTCTGGCTGGTACTCGGCGGCCGCATCCTGCAGGGCGTGGGGTCGGCCGGCGTCAACCCACTCTCGATGGCGATCATCATAGAGCTCGCACCGATTGAGAAGCGCGGAACCGCGCTCGGCACCTGGAACTCCATCGGCCCGGTCTCCGGCATGGTGGGCCCGCTGTTCGCCGGCGCGCT
>SLBH01000210.1 GCA_007126415.1 Spirochaetales bacterium | reverse complement strand
TAGCCGGAGTGGCTACTGGAGCATCTCCTGGACGCGTTGCGCGAGCTCTTGATCCTGCTGGATCGCCATGATGATCTCGTTGAAGCGCTGAACGTCGAACCCCTCGTCGGAGACCGCGTCTTGCATCTCCTGCTGAGCGCCCTGTTGAACCTCCATGAGTTCGGCTAACACGCTCTCGTAGGCCTGTTCTTCGGCTTCCGAGATTTCGTCACCGAGGTCCATCTCCGGATTCTGCTGGGCGTTGTGAATCTCACTGAAACGCTGCTCGCTCATTCCTTCAGCCTCGATTGCGTCGGTCATTGCGGTCTGTGTTTCGATCTGAATCTCTTCAACGACCTGCAGCGCATCTACGAAACGGTCAAGCTCCTCATCGCTGACATCCTCTACCTCGGGTTGTTGGCCGAAATCCGGCATCTGAGCCACGAGGGGCATACCCGCGATGAGAAAGATTGCGACCGTGAGAGATATCACGAGCGTACGTACCTTGTTTTTTTGCGTCATTACTGTTACCTCCATTTGAAGCAAGTATATCGCGCGCCGCAACAGGACGTCAAACCGCTACCTCGCGGGTCCTGCCGCCCGGGCCCTCACCGGCCTGGCCTTCACCGCCCGGGTAGTTGCCGGCCGGGCAGTCACCGGCGGGGTAGTCCGAGTGGGGTTGCGGGTTTTGAGGACTGTGGCGATTTGCGTTATAGTCGTAGGATATTCGGCGGCGTATGCCGCTGCGTTCAGGGAGCATACTCGTGTTGTACTGGTTGGGTCTGCAGCTGACGGAGCTTTACGGCCCGTTTCGGCTGCTGCGTTCTCATGCGATTCTCATCATCATCGGGCTGTATCTCGGGTTCGCCGCAACATTCGCGCTGCTCCCGCGCGTCTGGCAACTCCTGCCCTCCGATCAAGGCAGGGCGCACGCGGCTCAGGCCGACGGCGCTGTCGGCAAACCGACCGGGGCGGGGGTGGTGTTTATCAGCGTGTTCGTGGCGGTCGCGCTGTTGCTGGTTCCGCCGGGGCGCGCGCAGTTGGCGATGCTCGTAATGACCTTCGTGGTAATGCTTTCGGGCTATCTTGACGACCGCAGCGAAACACCGTGGGGTGAGTACCGCAAGGGGCTGATAGACCTCGTGCCGGCGGCGACCGCCGCAGTCCTGTTGGCCGGCTTCAACGGCCTGATGATCTGGTTGCCGTTTACGAATGCCGTGATCGAGCTGTCGTTTGGGCTCTACGTGGTGCTCGCTACCGCAATACTCTGGACCTCGATCAACAGCACCAACTGTTCCGACGGGGTCGACGGGCTGTCCGGGAGTTTGGTGATGCTGGGGCTTATCAGCCTCGGCGTGATTATGTACTTCGTGGTTGGACACGCGGCGGTCTCGGACTACCTGCTGCTTCCTCATAACTCCGCCGGTGCTAAATGGGCGATCATGACCTTCACGATGGTGGGGTGTCTCGCGGCGTATCTATGGTATAACGCCTACCCGAGCCGTGTTTTGATGGGGGATGCCGGATCTCGCGCGCTTGGGTTTTTCGTCGGGGTTTCGGTGATGAACTCGGGCAATCCGTTTCTCATTTTCATTATCGCGAGCGTCCTGCTGGTAAACGGCGGTGCAGGGCTGGTGAAGGTAGCGTTGCTTCGGTTCTTAAAGATCCGGGTACTGCACAACACCCGCTTCCCGCTGCACGATCACCTGCGCGAGAGCCGCAGCTGGTCGAACGCGCAGGTGTTGGTGAAGTTCGCGATCATACAACTGCTCATCACCTTTGGTCTGTTCGGCGCATTCCTTAAGATACGGTGAACCGCGGGGCGCGCCTTGCGTAGCCGCACGCTACAGATTCACAAGACTGCATGCATCCGCTACAGTAACGGCGTGGTTGTTCAATCGCTCGGAACGGTATACAATTCGTTTTCGAGGAGAATTTGGTGATAGCGGATGCGCGCGAGCAATTCGTGCCCCATCTCCAACCGAGGGGGAACTGTGTCGAAAACCAAGCCTGAACTGCGGGTGCGGCGTACTCGCAAGTATCTCTGGGACGCGCTGATTCGTCTGACGACCGAGAAAGGCTATCACGCGGTTACGGTCAAGGACATCACCGAGCAGGCGATGGTGAACCGAGTCACGTTTTACCGCCACTACGAAGACAAGCACGATCTGCTGATGCGCGGAATGGACGAGATCTTCGACGATCTTGTTGCGCGCACCAAGCCGCCTCTGTCTTCGCACGGAGTATCGCTCGACCGTCCGGCGCCGAACGCCCGCGCGTTCTTCGAGCACGTACGGGAGTACGGTGAGTTCTATCGAGTCATGCTCGGCAGGAACGGTGTGAGCGGTGTCGAGACGCGCATCCGCAAGCATATCGACGAGCTGTTTCAAGAGCGCCTCGAGCTCGCGCGCCAACGCGAAACCGGTTTTGTCACCGAGGCGATGGTTCCCCCGGATCTTGCGATAAGCTCGATCTCGGCAACGGTACTCGCGATGATGCGCTGGTGGCTAGACAGTAATTTCCCGGTGGAGGCCGAAGAGATCGCGCTGTACACCACGCGCCTTATTGTACTCGGGCCCTACCGAGCGTTGGGTGTCGAGATCCTAACGCCCGAAACCGGTAAGTGACGCCTCGGAGTCACGCCGTCGAGTGCTCTCCAACGAGCAGAATCTGAAGGTCGCAGACGTTGGTTCCGGTAGTACCGATCTTATGCAGCGCGTTGAGCTGTTCAAAGAATCGATATGCGTCGTTACGATCGAGATAACGGGCCGGGGACAAGCTCTTTTTACGCGCCTCCTCGAGTAACTCAAGCGATGCGAACGCGCCGGTTGCGTCGGTCGGGCCGTCGTTGCCGTCGGTTGAGGCCGAGAGAAACGCCACGTTCTCAGCGAACCGGCCGCTCCGGTCGAGCTCGTTCATGAACGACAACGCGAGCTCCTGATTCCGCCCACCGAGTCCGTCGCCGCGGATGGTAACGGTGGTCTCGCCGCCGCCGATCACGCAGCAGGGGCGCTGCGCGAGCAGCTCGAACCTATTGAGGTCGCGCGCGATACCGACAAATGTCTTGGCGAGCTCACGGGCCTCGCCGGTGAGCTGAGACGATAAGAGTACAGTGTTGTACCCGATCCGACGGGCCGTTTCGGCTGCAGCGCTGAGCGCTGCGTGGTTGGTTCCGACGAGAACGTTGCTGACCCGCGAGAAAACGGCGCTCGAGGCGTCCGGGGTGTCCGGTAGCTTGCCGGCCGCACCGGCTTCGATCACTGCGCGAACGGGCTCCGGCAGCCGTTCCTCGAGACCGTACCGCGCGATCAAAGCGGCCGCGTCTTGATAGCTCGAACGGTCGGGTACCGTCAAACCCGAAGCGATCGTGTCGAGGTCGTCGCCCACCACGTCGGATAGAATCAAACTCACGGTGCGCGCGGGCGCGATGCGCTCGGCGAGGCGCCCTCCCTTGACCGCCGAGAGATGCTTTCGAATGCAGTTCATCTCGTGGATCGTCGCGCCGGACTCGAGCAGTGCCGAGGTGGTCTGCCGGAGGTCCTCGAGGCTAAGCGCGACACGGCGCCCCTCGATCTCGGCTTCAAGCGGGGCGGTCACGAGTGCCGATCCGCCGCCGGATATCGGCACGAAGCAGAGCGTATGCTCGTCGGCGGTATCCGCGAGGTTTAGGATAGCGTCGCCGGCAGCGATGCTTCCTGCGTCCGGCATCGGGTGACCGGCGTCTATCGCTTGTACCTTGAGGAGCTTCTCGTCGTGGCCGGGTTTTACCGCCACTACCCCGGTCTCCAGACGCTCGCCGAGAATATCTTCGAGAGCGTGCGCCATCTTAGCGCCCGCCTTGCCTGCGCCGAGTACAATGATGCGCCGATACGCCTCGAG
>SLBH01000039.1 GCA_007126415.1 Spirochaetales bacterium | reverse complement strand
TCCTCCACCGGATCGTTTCAACCGACCTCGCAGAGTCGGTCGTGCTCAAGGGCGGGCTTCTTTTCTTCCAGCTGAAAGGGCTGGTGGCTCGACCCACGAAGGACATCGATCTACTCGGCACGGGTAATGACGCCGATCAGATGCATCTGCTCAACGTGCTTCGGTCCGCGGCCGACGTCGAGATCGATGACGGGCTCACCTTTGACCAGGACTCCATTGTCGTGGCACCGATCAGCGGCCAGACAGAGCATGGCGGAGTTCGCGGGAACATCGTCGCCTACCTCGGGTCCGCCCGACACGGCTTCAGATAGACATGGGCTTCGGTGACATAATCACTGGCGGACCGATGGAGCGTCCCTATCGGACGCTTCTTGGAAACCGGAGTTTCTCCATCCTGACCTATCCGGACGCGACGCTGGCGGCGGAGAAGTTGGAAGCGGTCGTCTCGCTTGGAGTCGTCAACAGTAGGTACAAGGACCTCTTTGATCTGTTTGCTCTGCTGGTTGAAGGAGAGCTCTCGCCAGAAGAAGCCGCTGCTGCAACCGCCAACACCTTTCGGCGACGCGGAACCCCTCTGCCGGAGATGCCGGACGGACTCTCGGCAGAGCATTGGGGGGTCTGCAGGGTTCGCCACGGAGTGGAGTCAATTCCTGAGAAGAATCGGGACCGGCTCACCTGAAATTCATCTGCTTCGAGCGGAGTTGCTGCCACGGCTCCGCAAGATCTACCAGAGTGCGAGGGCAATGGCCCAATAGGGCTATCGTAAAGTTATCCTGCAGACCTCCGACAAGCGCGTGACTCACGTCATGATTCACGTTGAAACGTGAAGATCGCGGAAATGGACTGATAGGGGTGGAATCGGATGGTTGAACCTATTTGTTGCATAGTATAGACGTACGAACACTATGCCTCGTCTTCAAGTCCGAGATGCAACACCCCCTCCCCGAGGGCCGCCTGCACAGAGACCCGCACAGAAGCCCGCGCTTGCCACAGGCCGGAGCGCAGAGTACCTTAGAAGGCAATGTGAGAATCGCTTTTGTGGTATCTTCGTTGACGCTTGGGGGCGTGCAGCGTACCGCCTGCGAGACGGCTTCGTACCTCGCCGGTTATGGACGCGATGTTACGCTGATTACACCGACCTCGCGCGAGCACGACTTCTTCACCCCTCATCCCGAGGTGCTGAGGCCGGCGCTTGGGATCGCCGAGCCGCCGGTCGGTCCGCGAGGTCTCGGCAATCTTAGAACGGTGCAGCGAACCTTGCGCGCGCGCTACTCGGAACTCGGTGTAGACTGCGTAGTTGTGTTCGCCGACGGCACCGGACTGGGAGCCGCCGCGGTTACCCCCGCCCGACGCGCACGCATACCGGTTGTTGCGGTGGCCGCGGGTGATCCCGCGACCGAGCCCCGGGGCGCGTATCTAAAGGCGCTGCAGCGCGCCGAGGTGATCGTGGCCCCCACGGTGCAAACCGCAACCGCTGTGGGCAGGGCCGTAACGCGGTCACCGCGCGTTGAGGTGATTCCTCCCCCGCTCCCGCGACACTCGCTCTCGTCGGACGATGGGTCGCAGCCCGCAGGCGCGCCGCTCACCGCCCGGCCGCTGCGGGCGGCCGGGCCGGGGGTTTCTGCGCCGGCACAGCGCTACTCCAGCACGCCGCCGCGAACGGCAAACCGGGTGCTCGCGGTGGGTTCGCTACGCCCACACAACGGGTTCGACCTGCTGCTTCGGGCATTCGGCCGCATCCGCACCGAGTTCCCCGACTGGAGCCTGCGCATTGTGGGGCATGGCCCCGAGCAGCCGGCGTTGGAGGCGCTGGGCGAGAAACTGCGGCTCGGCCGCGCGCTCGAGTTCATCCCGCCCACAGACACCGTCGCGACCCAGTACCGCGAGGCGGAGATCTTTGCGTTACCGTCGAGAAGCGAAGTATTCGCGCTGCCGCTGCTCGAAGCGATGGCCGCCGGGAGCGCGGTTGCAGCGTTCGACTGCCCCACCGGCCCGCGCGAGATTATCGGACACCGAAGCAGCGGCATCCTCGTCCCGGCAGGCAAAACCGAGATATTTGCCGAAGAACTCGGCGAGCTGATGATGACCCCGCGTTTGCGGCGGCATCTCGGCCGACGCGCGCCCGAGGCCGTTGCCGGGCATCACCCCGAGCGTGTTATGCGGGGATGGGAGCGCTTACTGCACAGGCTTACCTCGAAGGCCGCCCGCAGGGCCGGCCGCGGGGCCGGCACCTCTCGGAGCTGAGTGCCGGGGTTGCTCACGACCGCGACTGGGCGGCGGCGTCGTTCGACATATCACGGAGCTGTAGGTCGAGTGCGTCGAGCGATATCTGAATCTCGCGCACTAGCAGCGCGAGCGAGAGCACCATCAAGACCAGGCTAACGCCGAACAAAACCTCGCCAATTGAAATCGCGCCGAGGAACAGCGCCAACATGGAGCCCACGCAGATCAAGAGCGACATCGCACCGGCGGTCTGCATATGACGGATCAGCAACAGTCTCCTGCGCAGGTTCCCTATCTGCATTTGAACGGCGGGGTCGGGGTGTTCGCCCCAGCGCTCGTGCAGGCCGCGCACCAGGGCGGCGTACGAAAGAAAGCGGTTTGTATAGCTCAGAAACAGTAGCGAGATCGCCGGAAACAGCAGTCCCGGCGTCGAGAGACTCAAGCTCATACGAACTCCTTGCATCGATGAGAATCGGCGTTGTGTAGGAGTTCACCCTATACGATCGCGGACGTTAGGGGCACCCGTATCCCTCGCGCGTTTGCGGCTGGGCCCACGCCCGCATTATCAGGCTTCGCTGGTCGCGTTGTCGAGCGGCTTGAAGCGTAAGGTGGCTTCAGTCCCGGGGGAGTCCTGCCGGGGAGCCACGTGTAGCTCCGCTGAGATCTGCAAAGCCATCGCCTCTGCAATCAGAAGCCCAACGGCCTCGTTCGCTGCCCGGGCGGAGGCGGCGAATTGCGTGCCGATTCCAACCCCGTCGTCCAGTACCGTTATGACCACCTCGTTCGAGTTGCCGGCATCGGCTTCCATAGTGACGGAGACGCTGCCTTCGCCGTCAGGGGGAAAGCCATGCGTCAGCGCGTTGATAAGGAGCTCGTTGATAACCAGGCCGCACGGAACCGCGACCTCGAGTGAGAGCATGATCTCCGCTACCCGGTGTGTGACCTCAACGTTCGGCCGGTAGAAACGTGGCCGGACGCTGTTAACCAGGGCCGGAATGTAGCGGCTGCAGTCCACCGCCTCAACGTTGCGGCTGGTCAGAACATGATCGTGCACCAGCGCGATTGCGCTGACACGCTCGGTTATTCTCCCAATCTGTTGGGAAGCCGTAAGCGAGGGAGCTGAAGAAGTGTCGCGCTCACCCGGCGCATCGGACTCAGCATGCTCTCCTGCTTTTGCCTGGGATGAAAGGCCGATAATACTGAGGACGATCTGCAGGATGTTTCTGACGCGATGGTGAATCTCTCCGATAAGCGCTTCCCGCTCGCGAAGCGTTTTCTGCGCCGTATCACGCTGTTCGCGGAGTTCCTGTTGTATCCTTAGTTGCTGAAACGCGTGGCGGCGCACCAGAATCCAGGCAAGACCCGCCGTAATCACCACGTAGATTCCGCCTTTCAGTGTTTGCAGGCGTGAGAGCTGCTCCAGGGAGAGTGGCATCCGAAGCAGCAAGTAATCTGTCACCAGAACCCAGACCGTCCCGACCACGAAATACACGATCGCAATCCGAAACGGCGCCTTGGCAGGCATCGAGCAGCCACCTGAACGTAACCACGGCATGATTCTCATAGTGTATCACGAGACGCCCAGCCTACGGCACGAACAATCGTATTTGTTTTAATTGCTTTATTTGTGGTATTTACCG
>SLBH01000392.1 GCA_007126415.1 Spirochaetales bacterium | reverse complement strand
TGAGCGAAGCGATCATCTCGCGATGCCGCTCGAGAAACTCCGCCGCGTGAAACCCGGACTCGGTACGAACGAGAAGCCGCACCTTCATGGACGGCGGCAGCGTAAACTCACTGCGAAGCGTGCGGACCGCGGTAACGAGCTCCTGCAGAACCGCAAACCGCGCCGCAGTCTCGGGTGCCTCGCGATCGGCCGTAGGCTCCGGAAACCGCGCTACGATGAGCGCCGGCGCGCCCCCGGCGGTTCCGTCGCGCGCAACCCTCCCGGGGAGCGCCGGAAGCTTCTGATAGATCTCCTCGGTGACAAACGGCAGCAGCGGATGCATGAGGCGCATCGATTCCTCGAGCAGCGAAACAAGCAGCGTAGCCGCCCGGTCTTGCTCGGCTCGATCGTCGTCATACAGCGAGAGTTTTGAGAGCTCGATATACCAGTCGCAGAAGTCGTTCCAGAAGAACTCGTAGACCGCATGCCCGACGTCGTCGAAGCGGTACTCGCGCATCCCGGCGTGCACGCGTGCAACGGTCCGGTTCAGCCGATGGTAGATCCAGAGGTCGGGCTCCTGTAGCTCGATCTCTTCGAGCGCGTGAATCCTGCGTCCTTGGAGGTTCATAAGGAGATAGCGCGCGGCGTTCCAAATCTTGTTCGCAAACTTGGAACCTATCGCGAAGGTATCCTGTCCCAACAGGATATCCTGCCCTTGCGCCGAGAGAAACGCCAAGGTGAACTTCAGCGCGTCGGCGCCGTACTCATCTACTACCTCAAGCGGGTCTATACCGTTGCCGAGTGATTTCGACATCTTGCGACCCTGCTTGTCGCGGACCAAGCTCGTGATATAGATATCGCGAAACGGCACCTCTTCTAGAAACTCAAGCGAAGCCATGATCATGCGCGCCACCCAAAAGAAAATGATGTCGTAGCCGGTGACGAGCGCGGTAGTCGGAAAGTAGTCAGCGATGTCTTGGGTGTCGTCGGGCCAGCCGAGCGTAGAGAACGGCCACAACCACGACGAGAACCAGGTGTCGAGCACATCCTCGTCTTGGCGAACGTTGGTACCGCCGCACGAGCCGCAGTTCGTGATGTCTTCGCGCGAGACCGTCATCTCGGAGCAGTCTCGACAGTACCAAACCGGAATACGGTGTCCCCACCACAGCTGTCGCGAGATGCACCAGTCGCGGATCTCGCGCAGCCAATGCGTGTAGGTGTTCTCCCAGCGACGCGGAAAGAACAGCAACTCGCCGCGCTCCCAGGCGGCGAGCGCCTTCTCGGCGAGCGGCTGCATACGCACGAACCACTGCTCCGACAAGAACGGTTCGATCACCGAGTTGCAGCGATAACAATGGCCGACCTGATGCCGATGATCCTCCCGGCCGAGGAAGTAGCCCTGCTCCTTGAGATCGGCCACTACACGCTTGCGCGCCTCCGGCACATTGAGTCCACGATACGGTTCAGGCACCGCGTCGCTCAGGGTTCCGTCGGCGTTGAGAATATTGATACGCTCGAGCCCATGGCGCAGCCCGATCTCATAGTCGTTTGGGTCGTGCGCGGGGGTGACCTTGACCGCGCCGGTTCCAAAGCTCATATCGACGTAATCGTCCGCCACGATCGGCAATGTGCGATCGGTCAGCGGCAAGCGCACCTCTTTGCCGACGAGCGATTGATAGCGTTTATCCTTTGGGTTGACCGCAACGCAGGTGTCTCCGAGCATCGTCTCAGGCCGCGTGGTCGCGACCTCTATCCGGCCGGAACCGTCGAGAAGCGGATAGAAGTAATGGTACAGCGCACCGTTGACCTCGGCATGCTCCACCTCGTCGTCCGACAACGCGGTGCCGCACGATGAACACCAGTTCACGAGATAGTTACCGCGGTAGATCAGCCCCCGCTCATAGAGCTGCACAAACACCTCTCGCACCGCGCGCGAGAGGCCTTCATCGAGCGTGAAGCGCTCGCGCGACCAATCGCACGACGCACCGATCTTCTGCAGTTGACGCCGAATCGTGGTTTTGTGGTCGAGCGCCACGCGCTCGGTCTCGGCCACAAACGCCTCGCGCCCCATCTGCTCGCGCGAACTTCCTTGTGCGCGCACCATGCGCTCCACCACGTTCTGTGTCGCGATTCCGGCGTGATCGGTGCCGGGCACCCAGAGCGTCGGCCGGCCGAGCATTCGATAGAAGCGTATGAGCACGTCCTGCAAGCTGTTGTTCAGGCCGTGCCCGAGGTGCAGCACACCGGTTACGTTTGGCGGCGGTATCACAATTACAAAGGGGTCTTTGTTCGGATCTGCGTAGCCGGACTCGGGCGAAAAGTATTCGCCGTCCAGCCACATCTCGTAGATCCGCCCTTCAAACTCCGCCGGATTAAAGCGCTTCTCGAGCTCGATGCTTGTCAGTCGTTCGGTTTCGGCTTGGCCGCCGGCCATGGTTGTTCGCTCCTCGGGCTGCAAATATTCGCTAAATGCTATCAGATATCTCTCTTGACATCAATGTTCAGCTTTCATCACAATGTGCGCCGATATGGAGAAGCACGCCCTGGTGATCGTAGAGTCACCAACCAAGGCCCGCACTATTGGGAAGTTCCTGCCGAAGAACTTCGAAGTTGAAGCAAGCATCGGTCATGTCCGCGACCTCCCTCAGAAGGCGGCGGACGTACCGAAGAACCTCAAGCAGGAGCCTTGGGCCAGGCTCGGCATCAATGTCGAGGATGATTTTAAACCGCTCTACATCACCCCGCGGGGTAAGGGCAAGATCATTACGCAGTTGAAGAAGAAGCTCAAACACGCCGAGGCGATCTATCTAGCAACGGACGAAGACCGCGAGGGAGAGAGTATCTCGTGGCACCTCGTTGAGCTGCTGAAGCCGAAGGTGCCGGTCAAGCGCATGGTGTTTCACGAGATCACCAAGGAGGCTATCGAGCAGGCGATCGAATCCCCACGCGATATCGATATGAGCCTGGTGAAAGCACAAGAGACGCGGCGCATCCTCGACCGCCTCTACGGCTACACGCTTTCCCCGCTCGTCTGGAAGAAGATCGCCTACGGGTTGTCCGCCGGGCGAGTTCAATCGCCGGGCTTGCGCATGATCGTCGAGCGCGAACGCGAGCGCATCCGGTTCAATAAGTCGGTTTACTGGGACCTCAAGGCCGTTCTCACGCCGAGCGACACGAACTCCCAGTTCGAGGCCAAGCTCGTTGAGGTAGATGGGAAACGGATTGCCGGGAGTAAAGACTTCGATGAGCGCACCGGCGAGGTTGCCGCCGGCAAAAACGTGCTGCTCCTCGACGAAAGCGCGGCTCGCGAGTTACACGAGCGCCTCCACAAATCCGAGTGGCGCGTCACCGAGGTCAACGAGAAGCAGGTCACCGCCCGCCCGGCGCCGCCGTTCATCACCTCCACCCTGCAGCAGGAGGCTAACCGCAAGCTCGGACTGTCGGCCCGCGACACAATGCGCATCGCGCAGCGGCTCTACGAGGAAGGCTTGATCACCTACATGCGCACCGACTCGCCGCAACTTTCAAGCGAAGGGATCGGCGGTGCACGCGAAAGCGTCGAGACCCTTTACGGCAGTGAGTACCTCTCGGAGAAACCGCGCCAGTACTCTTCACGCTCACGAGATGCTCAGGAAGCGCACGAGGCGATTCGTCCCTCGGGCCCCCGCTTTCGCCACCCTGAGCAGAGCGGGCTCCAAGGAAAGGACCGCTCGCTGTACGAGCTCATCTGGAAACGCACGATCGCCACACAGATGGCCGACGCCAAGAAATCACAAGTGAGCGTGCGGATCAGCGCCGACAACACAACCTTCACCGCCGCCGGTACACGCATCCTGTTCCCAGGCTTCCTACGCGTCTATGTAGAGGGCAAGGACGACCCCGAAGCGGCACTGGAGGACAAAGAGGTGTTTCTCCCAAGCCTCACCGCCGAGCAGACGCTATCGCTGCAGGAACTCGCGCCGATCTCACACGAGACGAAGCCACCGGCGCGTTACACCGAGGCGTCCTTGGTTCAGCGACTCGAACGCGAAGGCATCGGCCGGCCCTCAACCTACGCCTCAATCATCTCAACCATCCTCGAGCGCGGCTATATTCGCAAACAGGGCAACGCGCTCGTCCCGACGTTTACCGGGTTCGCGGTGATACAGCTACTCGAGAACCATTTCCCCGATCTTATTGAGTACAGCTTTACCTCAAGAATGGAGGACGCACTCGACGATATTGCGGTCGGTGAACGCGACTCCATAGCCTACCTGCGCGAGTTCTACAACGGTTCAAACGGCTTGTTACGGGCCGTTGAGGAACGTGAGGGTCAGATTCGTCCCGAGGCGTCACGCACAATCGAGCTCCCCCATGTTACCAACGGAGTGCAGATCAAGATCGGGCGCTACGGGCCGTACCTCGTGCACAAGGACGAGGGTGATGAAGCCGTTCACGCCTCGATCCCTGAAGAAGTAGCGCCGGCCGACCTCACCCGCGAGGAGATCGAAGACCTGATCGAGCTGCAGAAGAACGGTCCCGAGCCGCTCGGGAGCGATCCCGAGACCGGCAAGAGCGTATACTGTCTGATCGGGCGCTACGGACCCTACGTGCAGCTCGGCGAGCAAACCGAGGACGACCCAAAGCCGAGACGAGCGAGCGTTCCAAAGGAGTTGTCTCCGCGCGAGATTACCCTTGAACAAGCGCTGAGGCTTCTGAGCCTGCCACGAACGCTCGGGCTGCACCCCGAGAAAGGCACCGAAGTTATCGCAAACCTCGGTCGCTTCGGCCCGTACGTGTTCTGCGACGGCGAGTATCGGTCGCTCAAGAAAGACGACGACGTCTATACCGTAGGGTTAGACCGCGCGCTCGAGCTCCTCGCCGAGGAGAAGAAATCACGGCGTGGCTCAAAGCTGATCAAGGACTTCGGCAAGGATCCGGAGAAAGGCAAGAAACTCGCGATCTACGACGGCAAGTACGGCCCATACATCAAACACGGAACCAAGAACATCAGCATACCCGACGAGCACAAAGACCCCGAGAAACTCGCCGAATGGAGCGTCGAGGATACGATGAAGGTTATCGCCGAAAAGAAGAAAGAGGCTTGAGGACGTTAGGCGGTTTTAGGCGCCCGCGATCGAGCCCTGACTTTTTTCTTTGCGCTTGCGCGAGATATGTTCCATCTTGCGATAGTACTTCGCTTGGTTCTCGATCTCTTGCACATCGGTAGTCTGGATGCGGTTGTCTATCGCTTTGATGCGCGAGTTGCGCAGGAGCTCACGCACGCAGCGGTTTCCCTCGCCGGGCGGAAGACCCACCATGTTGATCAACTCACGCATACCGAACTCAAAGGTGTACGACTCGCCGGACTTGATCGGCACACGCGCCTTCTCGAGCTGAATCAAGAGCGCATCGTACATGCGACCGAGGTTGTCGTTCAGCAAGGTGTTTGCGAGCTGTTTGTAGATAAACCATATGCGCTCGGCAAGCAGCTGCGTGAGCCGTGAGATTATCTGCGGCTGCGACTGTACCATGCGCTCGAAGTTCTCTTTGTTGACCGCGAGCAGCGTCGCATCCTCGAACGCAATCGCGGAGGCCGAGCGTGGTTTGTTCTCGATCAGCGCCATCTCGCCGAAGATGTCGCCCGGCTTCAAGACCGCAAGCAACACTTCGTTATCGTCGACGATCTTGGTGATCTTCACGCTACCTTTCTGAATGATGTACAGCTCTTTTCCGGGCATCGTTTCCGAGAAGACCATGGTGTCTTTCGGGTAGGTGCGGGTGAAGACTTCTTCTTCGGAATCGAGGTAGACCGCCTTAGCGTAAGGCTCGATCTTCTGCATACGCTCGCGCGCGAGCTCAACGTACTCCCCGTTCGGACAGTGACGCAGGTACTGATAATACGCGAAGTAGGCCTGGTTGTACTGATTCTGACGAGCGTAGTACTCGGCAACATTGAACAGATGCCCGAGGTCGGGCTCGGCGGTGTTGTTCAAGGTGCGACGCGCGAGCGCGTCGTCGAGGTAGCGCATGCGTCGCGAGAACGCCTCGATGATCTTGATCGCAACCGGCGCATTTACACGAATGAGCTCGCCGTAATTCTCGCGGTGCACCGAAATCAAGGTGACCTCGGTGAGCGCCTGAGCGGTCTCTATATGGCTGTGAGAGGACATTGTCGAGACGACCCCGAAGAAATCTCCGGGGCCAAGGATGTTTCCGCCCTCTTCCTCGACAACCTCGATCTCTTTGCTTATTCGTACCTTGCCGGAGCGGATGATGTAGAAGTGGTCCGCTTTCTGTTTACCCTCGACGATGATGTACGCACCTTGGTTGAACTTCACCATCGAGAGCTGTAAGGGATTGCTCATTCCGCCCCCGGAACTCCGTCGTTTTGGCAATAAGTATACGAATCGAGAAAACTACTTGTCAATGCGCGACGTAGGCCTCGCGAGCCATCGTTCTACACTCGTACCCGGTCACGCGTCGTAACCGGCGACCAGCGGGAACGTGGAACACAACTCCTCCACCTCACCGCGCACACGCTTCACGGTGCCGTCCTCACCCTTGGCGTGCAGCACCTCGAGTATCAGCCGTCCCACCGTCTGCATCTCGGCTTCGCGCATTCCTCGCGTCGTAAGGGCGGGAGTCCCGATGCGAACTCCCGAGGTAACGAACGGGCTCTGCGTGTCGAATGGTATGCCGTTCTTGTTGAGGGTAATGCCTGCCTCATCGAGCGTAGTTTCGGCCTGCTTGCCGGTAAGCCCCAGCGGCGTGACGTCCACCAACATGAGGTGGTTATCGGTGCCGCCGGAAACCAGTCGCGCCCCGCCCTCCTGCAGCGTCTCGGCAAGCGCAGAGGCATTTGCAACGATCTGCTTCTGATACTCGGCGAAGCTCGGCTGCAAGGCTTCGGCGAACGCTACCGCTTTCGCGGCGATGATATGCATTAACGGGCCACCTTGGATGCCGGGCATCACGATTCCGTCGATCACCTCGGAGTAGTTCTTGACGCGCCCGCTCTTAGGGGCGGTGATCCCGAGATGGTTCTCCTCGTCACGGCCGATCAGGATCAATCCGCCGCGCGGGCCGCGCAGCGTCTTGTGCGTGGTGGTAGTGGTAAAATGCGCGAACTCCACCGGCGAAGGATGCAACCCCGCCGCCACCAGCCCGGCGATATGCGCCATATCGGCCATAAGGTACGCGCCGACCTCGTCGGCGATCTCGCGGAACTTCGCAAAATCTAGTGTTCGTGAGTATGCCGACGCACCGGCAATGATCAAGCGCGGCTGCGTCTCTTTGGCGACGCGTCGAACTTCATCGAAATCGATGAGCTCGGTCTCGCGTGAGACGCCGTAGCTCACGGCGTTGTAGAGCATCCCCGAGAAACTTACCTTTGCTCCATGCGTGAGGTGTCCACCGTGCGCCAGATCCATCCCGAGCACGGTGTCGCCGGGCTTCATGACCGCGAAGTACACCGCCATGTTGGCGTTACTCCCGGAATGCGGTTGAACGTTGGCGTGGTCGCAGCCGAAAAGCTTCTTCGCGCGGTCACGTGCAAGATTCTCGGCAACGTCGATCACCTCACAGCCGCCGTAGTAGCGCTTTCCGGGGTATCCTTCGGCGTACTTGTTGGTGAGCACCGTACCCGCAGCCTGCAGGACCGCCGGGCTGGTGAAGTTCTCGGACGCTATGAGTTCAAGCGTTCCGCGCTGCCGGGCTTCTTCCTTCGAGATTACGCCCGCAAGCTCGGGGTCTATCCGTTCAATGTAATTCATTCAGTCACTCCTTGGTTGCGACGCCATCTGTGACTGTAGGAGATTCAAGGTGTGCTGTCAAGGAAAGCGACTCGGCCGAGTCGGGCGCCGCCGCCCGCCGCCGCCCGCCGGATTAGTACTCGCCGAGAAAGCGAACGGGCTTCCAGCGGCTGGTATAGCCGCTCAAGTTGCCGCTCAGTTGCTCGTAGCGTGTGAGCAGCGCGTAACGGTAGCGTGGCTCGCCTTCGCGTGCATCGGGCTGCAGGCTTGGAATGCGTACCACGCCGTTTGAGAACGCTACCCGGCGGCTGTCGAGGTTGCCGAAGTAATAGCCGGCAGGATCCTCGGCCTCGATCGCCGATTCGGTGAACGCCTCGGCGTGCATCCCGTCGGCAAGCGCCGGGTCGGCCGGCACCCAGCCGAACGACGGCAGGTAGAACTCCACCCAGTGATGCGTTACCGCCTCTAAATCGGGAGGGACCAGATAGCCGGACACGACGCGAGCCGGCACATCCACCGCCCTCAGCAGCGCGGTATACAGCGCGGCGTAATCGAATGCGTCGCCGGCACCTCGATCGTACGCCGCGCGCGCGTCCCAGCCGTTGCCCTCCCGCTCGGGGGAGAGAAGGGCTCGAACAAGACCGAACAGCTGTTCTGCCTTGCGATACGGATTGCGTTGATTCCCGACCGAACGCGCCGCACGGCTTTGGATCTCATCGTCGTCGGCGGGCACATAGCGGTCGGCGGCCGTGTAGCGGCGGAGCAGCTGTGAAGCGGTGTTGTACGAGTTCGGAACCGACCCGGCCGAGATCGAGGTCTCGACCGCGTACCGTTCCACGATCTGTACATGCTTGAGCTCTATGCGGTCTCGCGGTCCGAGGTTACGATACTCGAACTGCTCGAAGCCCTCCGGCGAGCGAAACAACGGCTCGGCGTTTCGGCGCAGCGTCTGACGATTGCGCTGAACCGGAGAGTCGTTAGGAGCGGGGAGCCAAAGGTGAAGCGCGTTTCGTTCGGACTCAAGAGCGTGGGGATTCGTGGTGATATGCTCGACGATCAGCTCTTCGCGGAACGCGAAACTGCGCTTGTCGTAGAAGCGCTTCTCTCCAACCGGACGACTTACGTCGAACGCCACCGGATTGCTGCCGCCCCGATCGGTAACGACGACGAGCGTTCCGGAGTTCGCACCGTCCGGCACGGTCACGGTTATACTACGATTGTCCCAACTCTGATACTCGCCGAGCTTGATCGCGGGAGTGGCGACATTACGGAGCCGCGTGAGCGGATTGCGGTCGAGTGCTGCCAGGGTTATCGGGGGATCGTCGCTCGGCGGCTGGACCGTGCCGGGCAAGAACAAGACCGTACCGGCGGCACGACGGTGGCCGAAGTTCATACCGCTGATCGTGACCGTTTCCCCAACCGCGGCCTCGCTCGGCGACACCTCGCTAATGCGCGGCCGCCCGGGGCGATCAACGGTTTCGTCGGCGTGCCGGGGCAGCTGCAGCCTGTTCGTGAACAAACGCCCCTCGCTCTCGCCCTGTTCAGTTTCTACGTACACCAGGCCCGAGCGCACGTCCTCGGGGAGCCGCAATCGTATTTCGTCGTCCGACCACGAAATGTAGGCGTTGGTAACCGGATAGCGCCCGGCGATACGCACGCGGCCGGAACCTCGAGCCTCGCCGAAATGGCGACCACGTATCGTCAGCACCTCGCCCGGCTCGGCGGTTGGAGACTGAAGCTCGGTAATCTCGGGGTTCCGAGCCGTGAGACTGACGCTCAGATACAACACGCCGACGAGAGCCAGAAACGCCGCAAACGCAAGCACGGCGCCGGCGCCTGACCGGCGGCCCAATGGAAAAGGATTTCGCATGCGGTCTCCCAACCGTTACGTGAATGGTGTCGAACTCGTGGATAAGCTACGGTAGCCGGCGCGACGCGACTGAGCCGGGCTTACTCCTTCTCCACGGCTTGGAGATACGGGATCACCGTGATCTCCAACTCCAGGTTTATCGTGCCGTATCGCTTGGTATCGAGGTCCATCGTTACGTTCTCTTGGCCGAGCGGATAGAACACCACCGTCTCCCCCAGCTCAATCGGGACCGTCTCAAACGCGGTCTCGTAACGAAGCTCGTCGCTATCGGCAACCCTAAGCCAGGTTTGACCCTGTGCGACGAGGAGTAAGGACTCGTTGTTGCGATACGGGGTGAACTGCGCTCGAACAACGATGTTCTCGCCGTCCAAACGTACCTGCACAGACCGTCCTGAAATAGTAACACGCGTGAGCTCCATATTCCAGACGGTGCGCTCACCGTCCTCTACCACGCGCGCATCGATTGAGACGTGGAGGGCGTCTTCGCCGAAGAGCTCAAAAAGCTCATCGACATCGTCGGCAACGGCCGCCTCGGCGGCAAGCATCACCGCCAGCCCGGCGAACACTATAAACACATGCTTCATTAACACAGGTTACTACCGCTCCGTGGTTGAAGCTACCGATTACCGGCCGGCGAGTTAGTGGCCGGCGGGGACGATAACCGGTTGCCCAACGAACTCGAAGGTACGGCTCTCGGGCAGCTGAATCGTGACTTCATCGCGCGACTCCCAACCGCTCAAGCGCCGAAGCAGTTCTTCGGACTCTCGTGCATGCGCCGAGAGCTCAACCGTATCGCCGAAGCGGTCGGCCTGTTGGGGCTCCGCAGAAAAATATGTGGGCCCGCCGAAGCGAATGAGCAACCCACCGACCAAAACCAAGATCGCGAACGCCGCAGCGACTGCCGAGAACGGCACCGCTACCGGTCGGCTCCACCAGTTTGGGCGCTGCTGCTCGAAATTGCGAAGCGACAACCTGTGCCAAGTGCGTTCCATCGCTTCTTGGAAGCTCGGATCGCCTTCCGACCGCAGGAACTCTTGCACCCCTCGCAACCGAGCATACCGATCTTGTAGCTCGGCGTCTTGCTGCAGTCTATCGCCGAGGCGCTGCGACTCCGAGACGGAAAGCTCGTCATCGAGGTACGCCGATAGACGCGTATCTTCAGGGGACCGCATATCTTCAAGGGACATAGACGTCGCCTCCATCAAGGTACTCAGCCAGTTTTTCGCGTGCTCGATGGGCACGCACTTTCACGTTGGTTTCGCTGATTCCAAGTACCGATCCTATTTCCTTATAGCTCAAATCACCGTACTCTTTCATAACTAACACAACTCGCAGATTATCGGGCAAGGTCGCCAACGCCTGCTGTACGTGGCTTTGGGCTTCGCGCTTAAGGTACGAGGTCTCGCCGGTTTCCGATGATACCGCACTGGGCTCGAAATAGGCCCGCCGGTTGGCGACTGCTTCGCGCCCGAGGCGTTTTTGATTGTTCAGGGAGAGATTCTTGACGACACGAATGATCCAGTACTTTGCCTGCTGCGCGTCCGGTATAGCGTCCATTTTGTCCAGAAACTTTATAAATGCTTCGTGGCACAACTCCTCCGCTACCTCGATGTCGCTCGTGATGCGATACGCAATGCGGACGGCGATAGGATACACATCCTCGTACACCCTCCGAAAGTAATCTTGCGCGGAACCTTCACGTGTCATATTAATAAACAACCGAAACCGGCCCAGGTTACAGTCACGACGGTTTCCAGTGCGTTCCGTCCGGGCGATCCTCGAGAACAACCCCACGCACCGCGAGATCATCACGGATACGGTCGGCCTTCGCAAAATCACGGGCCCGGCGAGCCTCGGTGCGCTCGGTGATCAGCCCTTCTATCTCGGCGATCTCCTCCGCGCTGAACCCCGAAGCCGCCGAGCGCGTGAACTCAAGCCCAAATACTCGGTCCATATCGAGCACAAGCGCGAGTCGTTCCTCGGCGCTCAACTGTTCGTCCTTGAGGACGCCGTGCAGATCGGCGAGACACTGGGGCAACGCCAGATCGGTCGCGAGGTGCGATCGGAAGGTGTCGCGCCACTCCGCGGCGGCGCCCTCGAGCGCCTCGGCCGCCTCACGCCGGCTCAGTTGCTCGGCTCCCGCGCCGAGTTCGGCTTTGAGCTCCTCAACCGCATCAACGAGACGCCGGCGAGCTGAGCGTGCGGCGCCTATGACCTCCGGGCCGAACTGTAGCTGACTGCGGTAATGCCCTCCGAGGCAGGCATAGCGGTAATCGAGCGCGTCGTAGCCTTGGTCCTCAAGGCTCGACAGGGTTACGAACTCCCCCTTCGACTTCGACATTTTGTCGCCCGACATCACCAAGAACTCACCGTGTAGCCAGTAGTTCACCCACTGTTTGCCGGTGGCCGCCTCGGACTGAGCGATCTCGTTGGTGTGATGAACCGGAACGTGGTCGACACCTCCGGTGTGAATATCGAAGCGCTCACCGAGATACTTCATGCTCATTGCGCTGCACTCGATGTGCCAGCCCGGGTAGCCGCGTCCCCAAGGAGAATCCCAGACCATCGTCTGGTTCTTGAACTTGCCCTCGGTGAACCACAGTACGAAGTCTTGCGGGTTGCGCTTGTTGGGGTCTACCTCTATCCGTGCTCCGGGCTGCAGTTGCTGCCGGTTGAGCAATGCGAGCTCGCCGTACCGCTCGAACTTCGAGACATCGAAATAGACGTTCCCTCCGGCGAGGTAGGTGTAGCCCCGCGCCTCGATGCGCTGAATCAGCTCGATCATGTCCTGGATGTGGCTCGTTGCGCGGCAGACAATGCTCGGCTGCTCAATATTGAGCCGATCGATGTCCGAGAAAAACGCCTGCGTGTAGTGCTCGGCGATCTCCCACACGCTGCGCCCTTGCTCGCGCGCGCTCTTCTCCACCTTGTCCTCACCGTCGTCGGCATCATCGGTGAGGTGCCCGACATCGGTGACGTTCATAACATGCGACACCTCGTAGCCGGCGTACTCCAACGCGCGCCGCAGGATGTCCTCAAAGACGTAGGTTCGCAAATTCCCGATGTGCGCGTAGTTATAGACCGTAGGCCCACAGGTGTACAGTCCGACTTTGCCGGGTGTAATCGGCTGAAAGCTCTGCAGTTCTCGGCCAAGCGTATTGAAAAACTGTAGCGTCACAACAACTTCCTCTACTCCGCCTCTGATTTCGGTGTTACGATTTGGCGGGCGCGCGTGGCAAGCACGACTGGAAACACGCCCAGTATTTCCGGTATGCTACCGTCGTGCCAACGGTAAATAAATTGCTCAAGAAAATCAACATCAGCGGCTCGCTAACGGCCGAGGAGCCGATGAGTAGACATACTACCTTCGCGGTCGGCGGCCCGGCCGAGCTCTACGCGGTCCCTAATAATACCGATGATATCCGCGAGTTGCTCCGGCTAGCCGAGGAGGACGGGCTCCCGTGGTTTGTGCTCGGCGGCGGCGCCAATATCCTGGTATCCGACAGCGGTATACGCGGCCTGGTGCTCGATACGCGCGCCTTTAACCGCTTCGAGCATCGCGGTGAGGATCTGATCCTCGGCGCCGGGATGCCGGTGAGCGACGCCGTCGCCGCGGCGGCCGAGCTCGGGCTCGGCGGGCTCGAGTTCCTGTACTCCATGCCCGGTAGTGTCGGCGGCGCGGTCTGGATGAACGCCCGCTGCTACGGACACTCCGTCGATGAAGTACTCACCGAGGTCCGCTACATCGACGAAGAGCGCCGGCTCCGCACCTACACCTCCTCACGCGAGGAGTTCGCGTACAAGCGCTCACCGTTCCAAGGCCGCAAAACCGTGATGTACGAGACGCGGTTTCGCGTGCACCGCGCCGACCCGTCCGAGTTGGCTGCACGCATGCGGGAGTACAAGGAAGACCGCGCCTCGAAGGGGCATTTCGCGGCCCCCTCGGCCGGCTCGGTCTTCAAGAACAACCGCGCGTTCGGGGCGCCTACCGGGCAGTTGCTCGACAGCATTGGGTTGCGCGGTTACCGGGTCGGTTGTGCCAAGGTGTCGGACCTGCATGCCAACATCGTGATCAACACCGGCGGGGCTACCGCGGCCGAGATCCGTGCAGTGATCGAGCATATGCAGCAACAAGCCGAGGATCGCCTCGGTCTCACGCTCGAGCGCGAGGTTCTGTACGCCGGCGAATGGTAAGCGTGCCGATTCACGATCAACCGGC
>SLBH01000376.1 GCA_007126415.1 Spirochaetales bacterium | reverse complement strand
GTGCGCTCATCGGGGAGCTCGGTGCACGGTTGTTCATCAGCTGGGGTGACACACACGTGGACCCGCCGGCGTTCGCGATCTTCATTTCGTGGTCGCTAATTATGGCGCTCTCGGCAGCGTTGCCGTTCATGCAGTGGGCGCTGTAGCCGTAAGCCCACACGCAGCCGACGGATAGTTTTTTTTCGGCCCGGGGCGGCGCTTCGCGGATGCACGCGAGCCCCGCCCCAATGAATTGAGCGAAACTGAGATGTTATCTCAGGAGAAAAACATCACGTTAGTAGTTTCGGAGGAAGACGCATGGCAAATAAGAAATACGTAATGGCATTTGATGCCGGCACCACCAGTTCACGTGCCATTTTGTTCGACCACAAAAGCGAGATCGCAGGGGTTGCTCAGCAAGAGTTCCCGCAGATCTATCCCAAGCCGGGTTGGGTCGAGCACAATCCCATGGACATCTGGGGAACCCAGAGCGGTGTTGCGCGCCAGGTAATCGAGACCGTCGGCGCCAAGCCCGACGAGATCGCCGCGATCGGTATTACCAACCAGCGTGAGACCACGGTGGTCTGGGACAAGAGCACCGGTAAGCCGGTCATGAACGCAATCGTCTGGCAGGATCGCCGCACTGCGCCGATCTGTGAGCAGATGAAGAACGACGGCCTGCACGACTACGTTCGCGAGAACACCGGTCTCGTGATCGACGCCTATTTCTCCGGAACCAAGGTAAAATGGATCCTCGACAACGTCGAAGGCGCGCGTGCCAAAGCCGAAGCCGGCGATCTCTTGTTCGGTACCATCGATACCTGGCTGATCTGGAAGCTCACCGGCGGCCAGGCCCACGTCACCGACTACTCCAACGCTTCGCGCACCCTGATGTACAACATCAAGGAGCTCAAGTGGGACGACAAGCTTACCGAGTGGCTCGGCGTTCCAAAGTCGATGCTCCCGGAAGTTAAGCCGTCGAGCGAAGTCTACGGCGAGACCGCTCCCGACACTTTCGGCGGAGCCAAGATTCCTGTAGCCGGCGCGATCGGCGACCAGCAGGGCGCTCTGTTCGGACAAGCGTGTTTTGAAGTGGGTATGGGTAAAAACACCTACGGCACCGGTAGCTTCGCGCTAATGAATACCGGTGAGAAGCGCATTCCGTCCAAGACCGGCCTGCTCACCACCATGGCCTGGGGCCTCGCCGGCAAGGTTGAGTACGCCCTCGAAGGCGCGATCTTTGTCACCGGAGCAGCGGTACAGTGGCTGCGCGACGAGCTCAAGATGGTCCATGATGCGGCCGACACCGACTACTTCGCCTCCAAGGTGCCCGATACCGGCGGCGTGTACGTTGTTCCGGCCTTCGTGGGTCTCGGCGCTCCTTACTGGGACATGTACGCCCGCGGCGCAATCGTGGGCCTCACACGCGGTTCGAGCCGCGAGCACATTATTCGCGCGACCCTTGAGTCGATCGCGTACCAGACGCGCGACGTCATCGAGTGTCAGGAGAAGGACTCCGGCATCGAGCTCAAGGAGCTCAAGGTTGACGGCGGCGCGGCGATGAACGACTTCCTGATGCAGTTCCAGGCCGATATCCTCGGCGTACCGGTTCTGCGCCCGAAGATCGTTGAAACAACCGCGCGCGGTTCGGCCTTCCTCGCCGGTCTTGCCGTCGGTTTCTGGAAAGACCAGAAAGACCTCGCGAACACCTTCGAGCTCGACAAGAAATTCGAGCCGAAGATCAGCAAAGCCGAGCGCGATGCGCTCTACGGCGGCTGGCAGAAAGCGGTTGAGCGCGCAAGAGGCTGGGAAGAGAAGGAATAACCGAGCAAACGCGGTTTTGACGCGCGGTGTGCCGCGAGTTCTTCGTGGCACACCCGCCAACGCTTAACATCGCGGCCCCGGTCACAATCCGGGGCCGCTTCTGTTTCCGCGGGGCGTGCCCGAGGGCTCGTACACACGTATAACTGCTGTGTATCTACCCGCACTGTGCGCCCCGTTGCGCTAAAATGCTTGCGCTCGGCGGCACCGTGTCGTACAATCAACCGAATTTTCGTTGTTCACCCTCTTTTGGGGTGGGCAACGCCAAACAAACTAGGGAGCGTTGCTGAACAGGCTGCTGCCTGAACGCCCTAGATCTCAGCGCCTTAACAAAGGAGGAATGCTATGTTAAAGGCTCTTAAATTGGGTGGTCTTGTCGTACTACTAACATTGGTCGCAATTCCACTCGTACTCGCCGGCGGACAGGCTGAGCCTGCCGATGCGCCGGACGAAATCACGATCGTGGTCGGCTTCGGTGCCGGTGGCTCGAACGATCTCTCGGCTCGCTACTTGGCCGAGGCGCTCGGCGAGCAGGGCATCACCGCAAACGTGGTCAATATGCCGGGGGGCATGGGAACCGAGGCCGCATACCACGTCTCTACTCAGTCGCCCGACTCACACACCTTCATGTGGGCGCATCCGCTCATCATGCTGTTTGAGCCGGCCGCCGGTGACCGCGGCTTCACGATTCACGACTTTACGCCGGTAGGCACCCTGGCGAGCCCAACCTTCGCTATCGGCTCTCGAGCGGGCGCTCCCTGGGAAACCCTCGATGAGCTTGTTGAGTACATCGAGGCTAACCCGGGTGAAGTTGTTCTGGGCGGACAAGGCGAGGGCAACATGATGCACTTCATCGCCGAACTCATTTTGGATCCCGACGAGCTGGATTATACCTACGTAGGTCTCGGCGGCGGCGCCGATGTTGCGCTGAACCTAACCGGTGGCCACGTCGACGTCGGACATTTGAGCCTCGCGGCGGCTCGCCCGCTGCACCAGGACGGCGACCTAACGGTGCTCGTGAACACCCAGATTCTCATCGAGCGCGACCCGCTGATGCCCGAGATTCCCAACGTCGTTGAGTACGGCATCCAAGGCCAAGAGCCGCATCCGCTCGCCCTCTGGGGCCCCGAGGGCACCTCTGAGGAGCTCATTCAAACGCTGACCAACGCTATGGCCGAGATCGCAGAAGACCCTGACTTCGTGCAGAACTATCAGGACATCGGTATTGTTGCTCACTACCTCGATCCCGATGAAACCTGGGAGTTCTTTATGGATGTCGAGGAGAACATGGTTCCGCGCTACAAAGATTGGCTCGAGGCCTATCTGAGCGACTAACTCCCGTAGTTACACGATACGTTGTCCCGCCGGCGCCCTCACGGGTGTCGGCGGACTACTCGCGAAAACGCTACGAAATCACAGATCAAAAGAACAGAAGGTGAGGTGAACGTGTTTGTCAAAAAGCTAACGCAAAACGGCGTCGTGGGCTTGCTACTGGTCGTGGTCAGCCTTGGCGCCTACGCATGGACCTTCACGTCTTCGCTCCGTTCAATGGAACTGTTCGTACCGCGAATTGCGCTGTGGCTGATCGTCATCGGCGGCGTTCTCATTTTGGTACGTGACGTAGTGAAGCCGGAGAAGGCCGAACAACTGAGCAAAGCCTGGGTGCTGCCGTACGCTATCGGCGTATCGCTCGCGATGTGGCTCTACGGCTGGGCGTTTCGGAACATCGGGCTCGTGACCTCAACCGTGCTGTTTCTCACGGTTTGGTGGGTGTGGGTGGCGGTGACCGATGCACGCCGAGCCGGTACTACCGCCGGGCTCGGGCTACGTATCGCGAAGCTCGTGGCCCTTGCAGTCGCAATCGCCGTTGTTATCCATTTGCTGTTCATCACTCTCTTGAACATGCATATGCCGCGAACCCCACTACCCTAACCGGAGCTATCACATGTTTGAGTTTAACATAGAGGCAGCGATCGGGGCCGCGTCGCTCGTGTTCGCGTTAGACACCGCTATCTTCGTTATGCTCGGAATCGTGGTCGGCATCACGACCGGCGCAATTCCCGGCCTAGCACATAGCCTCCCGATCGCATTAGTATTGCCGTTCTC
>SLBH01000173.1 GCA_007126415.1 Spirochaetales bacterium | reverse complement strand
GCATGGACCAGTCGAACTACCTAGATCAAATTATCGAGGCCTACAGACGCCAGGTCTGAGCAACGCACACCCAAGGGGGGCAGCGCATGCAACGCACAATTGGAATCATAATGAATGGTGTTACCGGACGGATGGGAACCAATCAGCACCTGATTCGCTCGGTGCTCGCGATCCGCGACCACGGCGGGCTGCCGCTCGCAAACGGTGAGACCCTGATGCCCGATCCGGTGCTCGTGGGCCGCAACGAGAACAAGCTCGCGCGACTGGCGGCGGCTCACAACCTCTCCCGCTACACCACCGACCTCGACGCCGCGCTTTCGGACCCCGCCAACGAAATCTACTTCGACTCGACGCTGACTCAGCTGCGCGCCGAGGGCGTGAAGCGGGCGATAGCCGCCGGCAAGGCCGTCTACTGCGAGAAGCCCACCGCCGGCACCACCGACGAGGCGCTCGAGCTCTACACCCTCGCGCGCGAAGCAGGGGTGAAACACGGGGTGGTGCAGGACAAGCTGTGGCTGCCGGGGATGCTGAAGCTTAAGTACCTGCGTGACTCAGGTTTCTTTGGGCGCTTGATCGCGGCGCGGATGGAGTTCGGCTACTGGGTGTTCGACGGTTTTCACCAGCCGGCAAATAGACCGAGCTGGAACTACCGCAAAGAGGACGGCGGCGGACTCTTTCTCGACATGTTCCCGCACTGGCGCTATCTGGTCGACAACCTGTTTGGGCCGGTGAGCGCAATCTCGAGCGTGGGCGCGGTCACGATCCCCGAGCGCGTGGACGAGAACGGTGAGCGCTATCGCTCAACCGCCGAGGACAGCGCCCACCTCACGCTGGAACTCGAGAACGGCATGTTCGTGCAGATCAACTGCTCGTGGCAGAGCCGTGTGCGGCGCGAAGAGATTTTGCAGGTGCAGGTAGACGGCACCGACGGCTCGGCAGTCGCGGGGCTTCGCGATGCGCGCATTCAGGACGAAGCGGCGACGCCCAAGCCGATCTGGAACCCCGACATCCCGAATCCCATCGATTTCTACGAGGGCTGGACGCTGCTTCCGGACCGTGACCCCTCCAAGAACGCCTTCCTCGCCCAGTGGGAGCTGTTCCTCAGGCACTGCGCCGAGGATGCGCCGTTTCCGTGGGATCTCCTCGAGGGTGCGAAAGGCGTGCAGCTCGCCGAGCTGGGGCTGCAGAGCCGGCGCGAGCGCCGCTGGGTTGAGGTGCCCGCGCTCAAATAGCGAAAAACGTGAGGTACGGCGCGTCCTCGGTCAGCCGCTTGAGGTATACCGCAAGCTCCATCAGGTGGTAGTCGCCCCACATACACGACTCGCCGTTCGCGATTCGGCTACCGTCGGGCACGTGATCCCACCCGTTGGGCTGATGGTAGATCGCGTGCAGCAGCATGCCCTCGTGGGCGGGGTCTACCGAGAGGTACGGCTCGGCGAACAGTGTTCGCACGATCGTGAGCCCGGTCTGGAAATACTTCGTCCCCTGTTCGGTCTCACCGAGGCTGCTCAGATAGCGGCCGAGGCGTAGATAGCCCTGCGCGCAGATCGCCGCCGCCGAGCTGTCGACCGGCTCGTGCTCGTTGTAGGGGTCGGCCGGTCGGTCGAGGTAGCCGGGCATTTCGCGGAGGCCGGGGGCCCCGGTGTCCCAGTACGGTACCCCGTCGGTCGGCGTGTTCTCGATGAAGTAATCAGCCACCGCTTCGGCGGTCTCGCGAAATCGGGCCACAACCGCGTCCATTGTCGGAAGCTGCGGCAGGACGAGCGCCTCGATCTCGTCAGGGTCCATGGTTTCGAGAAACTCAAGCTCCTCGGCATAGCCGCACAAAATCCACGACAGCCCGCGCGTCCAGGTGCTGAACGGCGAGTAGCCCTGCTGCGTCGAGGGGCAGCGATAGACGCCGTTGGTGACGTTGAAGATCGACTCGTGCACCACGCGCCCGCGCACGTCGTAGCGATCGCGGCCTTCGCCGAAGTAGACGTTGTAGCGCGCGGTGGCCTCGGCGTGCTGCAGATAACGGCGCAGCAGCGAGACGCGCTCGTCCTGCTCGCCCATCAGTACGTGGCCGAGCTGATGGCCGAGCGCGAGTACGCGCAGCGAACGGACCGTATCGGAGAACAGCGAGTGCGGCCCGTTGAAGGTGTGGATGAACCCGAGTCCGTCTGCGATCGGGGTCCAACGCGCGGCCTGAACGGCGCCGGAAAGCTTGAGCGCAAGCCGATAGAACTCCCGCTCCCATTCGTCGGCCGGTATCCGCCCTTCGCGCATCAGCCGCAGAAGGTTGCCGTAGGTGCTCACGTTGTTGAAGCCGTGGTCGTGCACACCGATATGGCTCACGTGTGAAGCCATGTGGTCTACCGTAGCCCGGCGTCCGAGCTCCAAGAAGCGCTCGTCGCCCGTGGCATCGAACTGATAGAGCGCGTTGCCGAACTGAAACCCCTGCGTCCACTCGGTCCAGCCCCGTGAGCCGTACCGTCCGGCTACGGTGAAGACCGGAGTCCCCGCCGATGGGTCCCAGCGCTTGTTGAGCGCGAGGATCTTTTCGCCGGCGAGCTCGAAAAAGCGCCCAAGAGCAGCCTCGAGATCGCTCGGTTTTAGTTGCATATCGGTCTTGATCATTTTTGTGCCTCTTGTTGCGTGACTGTGGTTAACCGTGGCTAACGGTCACGCGAGCCCGACTCCACCCGAGCCTTCGTCCCACTCGACCTCGATCTCCAGCTCGTGCTTGTTGCCCTTGGGTTTGCTCTTGACGGCGTAGGTGAGTTCGAGCTCCAGGCGTTCGGGTAGCTGTACCGTGGTGTCGTCGCCGTCACGCTTCAGCGTCACGGTTCCGGTCTCCACGCGATCGGCAAGCCGTCGCAAGAACGCCGCCAGATCGGACCGGCTCATCTGTTCTTCGCTTCTGTACTCAACAGTCTTGTTTCTGCTCATCGGGTGAACCTCCTCGGAATCGTGTTCGCTCCATTATAACCGAAACCATGCGCTTGCCGACACTGTTGAGTTCGGCCCACGAGTTCGGCCCGGCAGTGATTCCGGTTTTACCTTGGAGCACGAAATTAGTATTGTTCCACACAGAAAAACCATTGGAAGGGAGCGAGAGCGGCGAGATGATCCAATCGCTGAAGTTCGAAAGCGGTTACCCGGTTCGAATCGACGGAATCGGTAGGCGGCGGCACCGGTTCGGCGACAGAATCAACGTACTGTTCGGCCCGAACGGAGCCGGTAAGACTACCATGCTGCATACGCTCGCTGTGGCGACCGGTTGCGGGGCGGGGGCTGGTCCGAGTACGCCGACGGCAAAGCCGTTACCACTCTTGAGTACCGCGTTACGCTCGAGTGGGACGGTCGGCCGGTGTTCTACCAGGATTGCTACACGCACTCGGAAGAATCGTTTATCGGCTCGGGGTATCTCGAGAGCCGCGAAATGCTACGCTCCACCGGCGAGCCTGCGGCCGACCGGCGGCGGGCCTGCGGCAGGCGGCTTATGCGTCGAACAGCAACCGGTACGGCCGTCCGATCGCGTCGGCGAGTTCCTCGAGCCCGAACACGCGGGTTTTCCGGAAGTGTTCCTTACCCTGAAAGAACACGATCACGGTGGGCACCGCGGCGAGGTTGTAGTGGCGGCCGAGCTCCGGAATCGTATCGAGCTCCACCTCTATGAACGCCATGCGTGGGAAGCGGCTCGCAAGCAGGTCCCGTACCTTCGGCTTCAGCGCGACGCAGACGCCGCATCCTGAGGTGGTAGCGTACAGCAGCGCGGCCTCGCTGCCGGCAACGCGCGCTTCAATCCGGGAGAGTGCATCAGCGGTCAGGTTTTGTTCCCTCCTACGTGCCGTTATCGGATTGTACCACAAAGGCCGGGGCAGAGCAGCTGGATCACCGTCCGCGCCGTCTGCGTGCAGGTGCGCAATCAT
>SLBH01000276.1 GCA_007126415.1 Spirochaetales bacterium | reverse complement strand
GACGTCGCTTCTCTGATCTTCAGCTCGCATCTGTTGATGCTGATGGATCGTGAGTTCTGTGACGAGATTCGCCGGCTGATCGAGGAAGGGCGGAAGCCGGAATCGGCGGTACGTGAGGTTGTGCACACCTACGTGGAACTGCTCGAGCGAAGCGGTAACCTACGGACACAGGAGAAGACTCAGGACCTACACGACTTAGAGCATCGTTTGCTTCGAAACCTCTCGGGAGACGAGGATGGTGACGGCGACTACACCGGGCAGATCGTGATCGCGCCTGACATCCTCCCTTCTGAGTTGGTCAGGGTTTCGGCGCAGCATGCCGAAGGCCTCATCCTCGGCTCCGGCGGCGTTACCGCGCATGTCTCGATCTTGGCACGCTCACTCGGCATTCCGGTAGTGGCCATCAATGAGCCACGTGTGTTCCATGTGCCGGAGCATACACCGGTTATCCTCGACGCGTTTCAAGGGAACGTCTACCTAAACCCCGACGAGCATGCTCGCGAGCGGCTGGTGCAGATCAGGGAGTCGCTCGAGCACGAGGAAGAATGCGATGAGCCGGTGCCGGAACTGGCGCACACGCTCGACGGCGTGCGAGTGCAGGTGCAGGCCAACATTAACATTGTGTATGACGTGAAGGTTGCTACTCAGTATCGGGCGGAGGGAATCGGGCTATACCGCAGCGAGTTTCCGTTCATCGTGCGTAACGATTTTCCGACCGAGGACGAGCAGTACTACATCTACCGAAAGATCGTCAGCTCAATGCCGGACCGTCCCGTGGTGTTGCGCACCCTCGATATCGGAGGTGACAAGGTGCTCCAGCAGCCCGCGGTCACCGAGAACAACCCGTTTCTCGGCTTTCGCGGCATACGCTTCTCGCTCGACAATGTGGAGTTGTTCAAGGAACAGTTGCGTGCGATGCTCCGCGCCGGAGCGCACGGCAACGTCCAGATACTGCTTCCGATGATCTCCTCGATCGACGAATTTCAAAGCGCTCGAGCAGTGCTCGATGAATGCATTGCGGAGCTTCGGCAGGAGGGCATTCCGTTTGACGCGGAGGCTCGTTTCGGGGCAATGATCGAGCTACCTTCGGCGGTTAGCTCGATAGAAGCACTTGCCGACGAGGCGGATTTCCTCTCGGTAGGAACCAACGATCTGGTGATGTATATGCTTGCGGTAGACCGCACCAATACGCATGTCGGCAAGATGTACAAGCACTACCATCCCGCAGTTCTGCATGCACTTAAGGCTATCGCTACCGCGATGAGCGGGCGCCTTGAGCAACTTTCGATCTGCGGCGATGCGGCCTATGATCCCGCGATGCTCCCGTTTCTCGTCGGCATCGGGTTTCGCACGCTCAGTGTTGAGCCGCGAATGATTGCGAAGATTAAGCGAGCGCTGTCTCGCGTCTCGATCGACGAGGCGCAGAAACAAGCCGCTCGCATGCTCGAGTGTCGAAGCATTGCCGAGATCGAAAGCCTGCTTCAGATCAGCACTCCTAGTACGCCGGATGAATCGGGTGAGACCGGTAAAGCGGCTGAGACCGGCCGACCCGGTGAGCGGTCATGAGCACACAGTACGATCACATCCGAAGCTACGTTATCCGCCAGACGCGCATGAGCAAACACCAGCGCGAAGCGTTCGAACGCCTGTATCCGGTGTACGGCGTAGGGCTTACCGAGCAACCTACGGAATGGAGCGAGGTGTTCGGCAACGATAACCCCGTGATCGTGGAGATTGGGTTTGGGATGGGCGAGGCCTTGATAGAGGTGGCTGCTCGTCGACCCAATCACAATCTATTCGGTATTGAGGTGCACAAGCCCGGCTTGGGTAAGGCGCTCGGTCGTATCGAGCGAGAAGGTATTTCCAATGTGCGCGTTATTCGGGAGGACGCGGTTACGGTGTTTCGGCAAATGATCGCGCCCGGCAGTCTTGCCGGCATCCATGCGTTTTTTCCCGACCCGTGGCCGAAGAAGCGCCATCACAAGCGGCGACTCATAAAGCCGGGATTCCCGGAACTCGTGACACCGGCTCTACAGCCCGGCGGGTATCTCTACGTCGCCACCGACTGGGACAATTACGCCGAGCAGATCTCCGCGATCCTCGGAAACGCTCCGAACCTGATTCGAGAGTCCGTTGAGGCGGTCGGCGGCAGGCCCGAAACCGAGTTCGAGCGCAAGGGTCGGGCGCTGGATCACACCATTCACGAGCTGTGCTACCGCGCGGCTTCGCCGCGCCAACCTGATTGACACCCGCGATTGACTCACGCCTCGGCCGAGCACTATGATGCCGACATGATGACGAACTCGAACTTCTTGGAATCAACTGCATCGTTTATCGCGCGACACGCCGAGGTTGCCAAAGAGAACAACTCAATCGATCCGGGCGAGTACCGCAAATACAACGCTAAACGAGGTCTGCGCAACGAGGACGGAACCGGCGTGCTGGTGGGGCTCACCGAGATTGGTGAGGTCCACGGCTATCTCATAGACGACCAAGAGCGCGTGCCGGACGAAGGTCGCCTCTCGTACCGCGGGTACAACCTCAAGGATATCGTCCGTGGGTTTCAACACGACAGGCGTTTCGGGTTCGAGGAGGTTGCGTATCTCATTGTGTTCGGCGAGTTGCCGAACGCGGAGGAACTCGCGGAGTTTCGCTCGGTATTGGGCGACGCGCGCACGCTTCCGGAACGCTTCGTCGAAGACTCGATACTGCGCTTTCCGAGCAAAGACATTATGAACAAGCTCGGGCGGTCTGTGTTGGTAGCGTACTCGTTCGACGATAACCCCGACGATCTTTCTATCCCGAACGTAGTGCGTCAAACGATCGAGATGATCGCTCGCTTTCCGGCGATGGCGGCTTACGGCTACCAGGCCAAGAAACACTACTATGACGGTGACAGCCTCTACATTCACGCTCCCGATCCTGAGCTTTCAACCGCGGAGAATCTGTTGCAGATGATCCGGCCGGACCGGCAGTATACCGCGCTCGAGGCCGAAGTGCTCGATCTTGCGCTGGTGCTGCACGCCGAGCACGGCGGAGGTAACAACAGCGCGTTCACCGTGCATGTGGTCTCATCCGCCGGCACCGACACCTACTCGGCAATTGCGGCCGGGCTCGGCTCACTGAAGGGTCCCAAGCACGGCGGCGCCGCAAATCAGGTACACGCCATGATGGAGCACATAAAGAGCAACTTGCGCGACTGGTCCGACGAAGACGAGGTGGCGGAGTATCTCCGAAAGATTCTACGCGGCGAGGCTTACGACGGCACCGGTTTAATCTACGGGATGGGGCACGCAGTTTATACGTTATCAGACCCGCGGGCGGTTGTGCTCAAGGAAAAAGCGGCCGAGCTTGCCGAGGACAAGGCGTTCAGCGAGGAGTTGAGCCTCTTGCGGACAATCGAGCGGCTCACTCCCAACGTGGTGAGCGAGGTGAAAGGCCGACAGATGGTGATCGCGCCGAATGTGGACTATTACTCGGGATTTGTGTACCGGATGCTCAACATCCCAACCGAGCTGTACACACCGATCTTTGCGGTTGCCCGAGTCGCCGGGTGGTGCGCGCACCGCCTCGAGGAGCTCATCAGCGGTGGGCGCATCATCCGCCCGGCGTACAAGAGCATCGTACCGCGCCGGCGCTACAGCCCCATGGGCGAGCGCTGAGCGGCAAGCGCTCGCCCGGCCCCGCGGTCGTCCAGCGAGCGCTGCACAACCCGTGCACCAACCGCGGGGCCCGGGCGCAAGCCCGGCGTCGCGCCGGACTACTCGGCCGCGGCGCTCTGCTGAATCACCTGCTCGGCAATCTTTCCGCTGATCGGGGCGTAGTGGTCGAACTCCACCTCAAACGCGCCGGTTCCGGAAGTGATCGAGCGCAGGTCGATCGCGTAGCGCAGGAGCTCGGCTTGCGGTACTTGCGCTTTGATCTGGATGATTCCGCCGCCGAGCGACT
>SLBH01000249.1 GCA_007126415.1 Spirochaetales bacterium | reverse complement strand
GGTTCCTGAAAGATCATGCTGAGCGCATTTCCACGAATCCGTGTCATCTGGCGTTCTTTCTTTTTCAGAAGGTCTTCGCCTTCCAAAAAGATCTCCCCTTCCGGATGCCAGCCATCCGTAAGTCGCATTATGCTCAGGCTGGTCACCGACTTTCCCGAACCAGATTCCCCGACCAATGCTACCGTTTCTCCCCTGTCGACGTGGAAGCTAACGTCGTCGACAGCTTTAACCACACCGTCTTCGGTCTTGAAATATGTTCTCAACCCTCGTACATCGAGGAGCTTTTCGTTATTCGCCATCTTGATCTCCATCCGCTCTCGAATATCTACAACCTTCTACTCTGGTGCACATCATGGAGGCTTTACCGCATTTTGGGATCAAGGGTGTCCCGTAGGCCGTCACCGAAGATATTCAACGATACAACAACCAACATAACCGCTATGCCGGGCACTATCGACAAGTAAGGAGCGACCAGAAGGTAATCCTTGCCCGTGGATACCATCATGCCCCACGAGGGTGTCGGAGGTTGTACCCCGAGGCCGAGATAACCTAACCCCGCCTCCGCTAGTATTGCTTTGCCCAAATTTACGGTCGAGAGAATAATAATATGCGCTACCGTGTGAGGAGCAATATGTATCAACATCGTCCGTAAGTGCGACGCTCCAAGCGCGTGAGCGGCCTGCACAAAGTCCAACTCCTTGACCGATACCACAACAGAGCGCACTAGTCGCGCGTACTGCGGTATCAACGTCACCGCAATAGCGAGCATCGCATTTGTAATCCCGGGCCCTAGTATGGTAACCACCGTTATCACCAGCAGCAACCAGGGGAAGGACAGGAGCACGTCCATCGCTCGCATAATGACGGCATCCAGCTTCCTGCCGAAGTATCCCGATACCAGCCCTAATACTGCGCCAACACTTAGCCCTATTCCAACCGCGACAAAGCCCACATATAAGGCGACTCTGCTGCCCATCATTATCCTGCTGACCATGTCGCGACCCTGCTGGTCGGTGCCGAAGATGTTTTCAGCAGAAGGTGATTGCAGTCTCCTCGTAAGAACACTCCGAAACGGATCCTCCGGCGTAATCCAGGGCGCGAATATTGCCACAAAAATAAATAATAACAGTATTGCCAAGCTAATCGCGACTAGTTTATTGCGAAACAAACGCTTGATAAAACGCCTTGCTCGCTCTTGCCGAGAAAGGAACCCCTCTTCGAGGCCTTCTTCGATCGCCTCGCGGTCTGTATCAATTAACGTCCTGTCGTCCATTTGGTAGCAACCTCAGTCGTAACGAATTCTTGGATCGAGAAGCGCGTATAACCAGTCAATAATCAGGTTAAGCACCACCACGGATAAAGCGATTGCAACAATACTCCCCTGCACAATTGGTGCATCGCGTTGAGTAATTGCTACAACCAGCATCCGTCCGACACCTGGCCAGCCGACTACCGACTCAATCAAAATAGTTCCGCCGAGCATGCTTCCGATTTGCAAACCCGCCGTAGTGATTACCGGAATCGCCGCATTCTTCAACGCATGACTATAAAACACAGTGCGCCTGGGAACCCCTTTAGCTCGCGCGGTGCGGATGTAATCGTTGGACAGAACCTCCAACATGCTCGTACGTGTAACCCGAGCGATAATCGCCGCATACTGTATTCCTAACGAAAAAGCGGGCAAAATTACGTAATACCAGGCTCTAAAGCCCGATGACGGTAACAGCCCCAACTGTAAAGAAAACACCCATATCAGTATAATGCCGACCCAAAAAATAGGCGCCGACAGGCCAAGTAGCACGAACGCCATGACGAAGTTGTCGGTCTTGCTGTGAGGTTTAGCTGAAGACGCTATTCCCGCAGGTACTCCGATCACTAACATCACGATCACCGACGCCGAAATGAACGTCAATGTCGCCCGATACGCCGGAACCAAGTGATGCATCACCGGTTGCCGGCTACGATACGACGTGCCGAGATCGCCTTCCATGAGACGCTGTACAAACATGAAATACTGCCTGTACGCCGGCTCATCTAGACCAAACCGTGCTCTGATCTGCTCTACCATCTCAGGCGAGGCCCGTTCTCCTGCCATCATTACCACCGGATCGGCCGGATTGAAGTAAAATGCCAGGAAAGCAAGGATGGTAATCGCAATCAGCACCGGTATTGCTTGCAGCAGTCTACGAACGGTATAAGAGAACACTTGAAGCAACCCCCTCTGACTGATTTATCGCTTGTAGTACTAAGATATGCCGGGTATGAATCGTGTAACATTAGGATGGCCCAGCAGCGTGCACTGGACCATCCCGCGTGTAGTTCTTAATAAAGTTGCGCTTCCCTGCCGCTACGCTACGACGAACACGCTCATACGCGAGCAGCAGATGCAACCTAACTGTTCCACCTTATCGAACTATTTCGATATCCTCGTAATACCAGACGCCGGCCGGATGAAGGATGAAACCGTCGATATAGTCGGCGGTCGCCATCGCCCATGTCGGCTGCCACAGATGGATCGAAGGCAACTCTTCGTGCAAGATGCGTTGCGCTTCGTAATACGCCTCAAGTCGCTCTTCCTCAGGCGCTCCGGAGACCGCAATGTCCATAAGTTCGTCGAACCGGTGATTATACCAAGTTGTGGGATTGCGAATTCCATCGGATCGAAACGAGTTCTCAAAAGCAACGTTCACCTCACCCGTCCGTGCACCGCCGTCCATCGTCAGAAGTGCAAAGTCGACTCCTTCGCGCGCTTCCTCACCGGCCTCGTCCCAGCCTGGGGGGACGCCCATCTGCATATACCGGACAATTTCCGGGTAAATCTGAGCGCCTTCAATCTGCTCTATGCCGATGTCGATTCCGAAATCCCGGAACTCGCTCTGCATTGCTTCGAACAGCTCCAGCTCTCGAGCCATTTTGTTGCCGGTGATGATATCCAGCTGCAGCTCTTCGCCGTCTTTCTCGTAGATACCGCGTGCATTCGGCTCCCAGCCGGACTCACGCAGCAGGCGGTCGGCTTCATCCGGATCGTACTCGTACGGTAGTTCCAGGAACCCAAATTGCCCACGAGGTCCGTATCCGTGCAACGGGCGCCCGTATTCTTCCAGAATTGCGTCAATGATCATCGGATAGTCAATAGCATGCGTTAACGCCCGGCGTACATTGATGTCGGAGAGATACGGGTGCGAGACATTTACTTGCCACCGAATATAGCGCGGCTCGGGCACGATAATCACATCTACGCCATCCGCACCCTGCAGCGTTTCCACCGCTTCCGGTGGCAGCTGGGTCGTAACATCTACTTCACCGGTTTGAAGCGCCATAGTTCGCGTACCGGCTTCGGGAATGATCCGAAACTCAAGCCCGGCAACCGCCGGCACGCCTCCCCAGTAGTTCTCGTTCGCGCTCAACTCGATTGACGTCCCGCGCCGCCATTCGTCAATGACGAAGGGACCGGTCCCGCTTGGGCTCACGCCGAACAAATCACCTTGCTCTTCAGCCGATTGCGTATCGTGAATTGCCGCGTGCGGGAGTGCGAGGAATGCCAACCCTGGGCCATACGGCTGGGATGCAATTATATCCACGGTATACTCGTCGATTACCACGGCTTCCTCGATCCAGTCCAAGTACGCCGCCGCTAATCCCGGGTCGTCGGGATCGTTCATCCTGTCGATGTGGGCTTTTACGGCCTCGGCGTTAAACGGATTTCCGGAATGAAACTCAACGCCCTCACGTAGCCAGAAACGATACGTGACCTCATCAAGCTGTTCGAACTCCTCAGCCAGCCATGGCTGCAGCTCCATGTCTTCGTCAAGCCGGATAAGATTCTCGTACACGGCTTGCGCCACGTCGAGCGACACGGTTGTCGTATCGGCGTGCAAGTCCAACGAACCGGGCTCGTCGGAAAGCGCAATTCTAACAACTTGCTCATCCGGAGCCTCAGGAGCGCCTCCTGCAAAGAGCCCCGTGCCGGCAAACAAAAACAGCGCAAGACTCAAGACTGCAGTTCC
>SLBH01000148.1 GCA_007126415.1 Spirochaetales bacterium | reverse complement strand
GCATCACCCCGGCGTTTGTCAATCCGGACGGTACTCCCGGTCCGAGCTTCCTCGAGCTCAAGATGCGGGCGCTATTGATCCAGGCGCTTGAGTTCCGGCAGCGATACGGGACCGCTTCATCGCCGGCGCCCAACGCCCCGATGTTTCAAATGACGAGCGTGTACAACACCGACGAGCTCGACGCCACCTATCGCGAGTACGCCGAGACCTCCGGGCTTTTGTCCGAGCTGATCAAGGAAACCGGGATCTCGGTGACGCAACCCTTAACCGGGGTACAACCGCTTCTTGCAGCCTTCACGCATTCCGAGCACGGCCGGCCGAAACAGATATTCTCCGAGGCCTTCGGGGAAGCCGATGCACCGCTTGCGATCCCCGGAGGGCACGGTCAGAACTTCCATGTCCTCAGGGAGATTTATCGCGAGCTATATCGCGCCGGAAAGCGCTTCGTATATCTCGGCAACGTCGATAATCTTGGGTTTACGGTAGACCCGGTATCGGTAGCGTACCTCGCGTTAACCGGTAAGCAAGCAGGGTTCGATTTTGCTTTCCGCACGCCGGTCGATGTGAAGGGCGGTATACTTGTCATCGACCAGCGCGGCCGCTACAACTGCGCCGACATCGGCCCCGCGATCAGCAAAGACGAGGTACTCAAGGCCGAGGAGTCGGGCACCCCGATTCTGTTCAACTGCGCAACCGGGTTGTTCGATCTCCGTTATCTTGCCGAGAACATCGAGGAGATCGCGGCTAATCTGCCGATGCGCATCTCGGATCAAGACAAAGACGCCGGTAGGTACTCGCAAGCCGAGCAGGTTACCTGGGAGATCATCGGAGTGCTCGACGACTTCCTGGTATTCGGCATCGACAAGTATGAGCGGTTTCTCGCGGCAAAACTCCTGATCGAAACCTTGATGACGAGCGGCATCAAGCTCGACGACCCAGGCTACCCAACCGACGACGACCCTGCCCGCGACCTCCACGGCACCGCGAGTAAGCTGCACGACGGGCTCCGGCGCCTGCTCGACGAGCGCTACGGCATGCGTCTCGAAAACGGCCGTTGGCGCCCACTGTCGGTAGCGGAACTGCGCGCTTCGCTGCGGCAGGGGGAGGCTACGTGATGCGTCGCACACCCACGCCGCCGCCCGGCGATGATAGCGCCGGAAGCGATCGCCGCAGTGATGTGAGTGAGCGCGAGGAGGGCACAACGCCCGATCTCGATTTCGGCAAACTTGGTGGCCTGATTACCGCGGTGGCCCAGGACGCTCTGAGCGGCGAGGTGCTGATGGTTGCGTTCATGACCCCCGAGTCTTTGGCGGCCACGCGCGAGACCGGGATAGCACACTATTACAGCCGTTCGCGAAACTGTATCTGGAAGAAAGGAGAGAGTTCCGGGAACCTCCAAACGGTTGAAGAGATCCTCGTGGACTGCGATCAGGATGCGCTGGTGCTACGCGTCCGGCAGCACGGGGTAGCGTGCCACACCGAGCGCTTCAGCTGCTTCTATCGCAGGCTCGAGAGCGACGCGGCATCCGGGTTCGAGCGGCTGGTGTTCCCCGACGACAGCCACTGACCCCCCCGCCGCCCCCGCGAACGTGTTCTGCTTCTGCGCGGACCGGTAGCGAGGAGCTACCGCGTAAACTCCTTATACAGCAGGCTGTGCTGTATTCCGGTGTTGTTCTGGTACTTGCCCGAGCGGTAACTCTCGTACTCGCCTTGAATGGTATGGTAAAAGATCTGGCAGATCTGTATTCCGGCATAGATGCGAATCGGCTGGACGCAGAATATCTCGAGCGTCCAGTACCCCTGAAACCCTACGTCACCGAAACCGGCCGTAATGTGAACGAATAACCCCAGACGCCCGATCGAGGAACGCCCTTCGAGCATCGGCACCAGGCCCTTGGTGGCGGTGTACTCCATAGTGCGCCCAAGGTAAAGGCGCTGCGGCTCAAGCAGCAGCCCCTCCGGGGGGATCTGCACAACCGTGGAGGTGTTCTCGAGCCGCATATCGAGCTCGTGCGCGTCGTAAACTCGCAGTTCGTCATGGAGGCGAAGGTTATAACTGTTGGGGTTTAGTTGCTCGCGATTAAACGGATCGATTACGATTTCGTTGCCGAGCACCGACGCAATCTGCTTGCCGGAGAGAATCATGGAGAAAAACGCGCCGGCGAAGCGGCGCGTTGCGGCGTTACATGAGGTCCCGAGGCTTGCGTCCCTGATTTCCGGTCTTCTCGCAGACCGCGAAGTGGCGCATACGGCCGTTCTCGAAGACGGACTTCATAATAATCTTTCCGCCCCACTTACTGATCAACTCCTGCGAGCCCTCGCGACGTGCGTTTTTCGATACCTTACCGGCCATACTTCCCTCCTGTGTACGAAGTTATTCGCTACACACCGTATCCGTCAAGCGGTTCTTATCTTGCTGTCCCTGTCGCCGGCAAACGCCGACGCTCCGGACCGCCGGGGCGCTCCGGTAAGGGCGTTTTATACCACGCGCCCGAGAAAAGAATCAACCCGGCGCGCGCGGCGTGCTCCCGGCGCGCGGCTGCTCAGCCCGTCGGCGCACAACGCGCACCGAGGTGCGCTCTACCCCGGGCGGAATCCCGTGCTTGGTGAGCGAGATCTCAACCTCGCTCACCGCCCCGTAGCGTACGAGCACCGCTTCGGCGCAATCGGCTGCGGCCGTTTCGAGCAAGCGCCGCGGTCGCTCCGCGATTACCCCACGAAGCGCCTCGGTGACCGCTGCATAGTCCACTGCATCCGAAAGCCGATCCCGCGCAGCGGCCACGCCGGCGTCGTAGCGGAGCACGCAGTCGAGCGTCAGCCGCTGTGGTAGGGCGCGCTCGGGCGCCGTCGCGCCGACCGACGCGGTCAGGCTCACTCCTTGCAGCGTTATCGTAGCCTGCATACCGCCGGCATCGCTCATGCGGCGCCGACTCAGATATTGTGCGTCAGAAAGCCGCCGTCGACCGGTATCGTCACACCGGTGATGAAACCCGAGGCGGCGTCGCTCGCGAGGAACACGCTCACGCCTTCGAGGTCCTCGGCTTTGCCGAAGCGCCCGAACGGTGTGCGATCGATCACTTGCCGGCCGCGATCGGTAAGCTCACCTTTCGCCTCGTCGGCAATCAGGAGCGCTTTGTTTTGATACCCGATAAAGAAGCCCGGCGAGATTCCGTTTACGCGGATGCCGTGCGGAGCAAGCTCGCGTGCCGCGCTGACGGTGAGGTTCAGAACCGCGGTCTTGGCGGCCGTGTAGGCGTCGACTCCCGACAACGGTGTGTAAGACGACATCGAGGCGATATTGATGATGCTTCCCCCCGTCTCACGTTTCTTCCAGGCATTTGCACACACTTTGCTAGGGATTACGAGCCCGGCGAGAAGATTAAGGCGTAACACCTGCTCAAAGTCTTCGGTCTCGATCTCGGTGAACGGCCGCTTGCCGGTGTTGCCACCGACCCCGTTTATCAAGACTGTCGGAAACCCAAGCAGCTTCTCGGTCTCGCTGAGCGCTTCGCCCACCGCCTGCTCGTCTCCGGTATCGACCGTTACCCCCTGCACCCGCTCTCCTGCTCCGGTTTCGTCCCGGAGCGCCGCAACCGCGTCCGGGATCGGGTGGCTGCGTCCTCTGCCCCAGAGACAAACCGATGCGCCGGCCTTCAAAAGCCCCCTCGACATAGCGCTCGGAATAACGCCGGCTCCACCGGTTACGATCGCGGTTTTACCGGCCAGCGAAAACATCTGATCCAGTCCTTGTCCTTCCACGTTGATCCTCCTATAGTCCTGTAATCCAATAATCCTGATACGGCGAAGCCGAACGGCACGGCTACACCGAAAGTAGCTCGAATCCCAGCTCCCGCAGAGCCTGAGTGGAGCTGTCGCCGAGATCGGTTACGATCACATCGATCATGCCGGGACGCGCGAACACCGCGAACGCCTCGACCGGATACTTCGAGGCATCCATGAGCACGACGCGCCTTCCGGCAGCCTTACACGCCGCTTCCTTGATCTGAG
>SLBH01000237.1 GCA_007126415.1 Spirochaetales bacterium | reverse complement strand
GAAAACAGCAACACCGTCAACAGTAAGCCCAGCACGATCGTGCTGACGCCGATTACACCCTCGATGTTGTGACTGCGAAGGCTTCGCAAGCGTTCTTCAGGAAGCTCATCGAGGATCGCGAGCGGCACAACACCGCTTTCGCCGTTCTCGGCGATGAGCTGCGCCCCGGCGGCCTCCCGTGTTTCGGCGGTAAGCGGAAATACGTAGAACGATTCGTCTGCGAGAATCTCGTGGCGGCGGAGCAAAGACTGCTCGCGCCCTGAGAGGCGTTGCGCCTCGCTTTCGAGCACGTACAGCGCCTCGCCGAGTCGTCGAAACTCGATCCGGTTGTCGTCTAGAAGCTGTTCGATTGCGTCCGGCGAGAGCTCACCGGCGTTCAACGCTTCGTCGCCCGGTGCCCCGCCGGCATGCGCTTCCGCGGCGCGATCGAGGTCGAAGCGTTTGTAGCCGGCGAGTAGGTGCTCATCGATCGCGCGCTGCAGCATCACCGGTAGCAGCAGCTCACCGGCGGTTGAGAACGCCAGTGCGAGCAGCGCGAAGATAGCTGCGAGCTTGTAGGGGCGCGCAAAGCCCAGAATCCGGCGCATGATGACCGGATCGTATCCCTTGGTGACGGTTTCTTGTTCCATCGACGGTGCGGCTTGCCGACCTCGCATTACTGCTCCTGCCTCACTGCTTTCGTTATTGCTCTAATGGCGCAGCTGCTTCTCGAGCTGCTGAATCGTGAAGATCTCGCGATAGAATCCGTCGCATGCGGCGAGCTCGCGGTGCGTGCCGCTTTGGGTGATGCGGCCGTCGTCGAGCACGATGATCTGATCGGCGCGTTGTAAGGTGGAGACGCGGTGCGACACAATCACGGTAGTTTTCCCGTGGCGGTTCTCGAGTAGGGCGGTGAGTATGTGCTCTTCGGTTTCGGTATCGACCGCCGACAATGAGTCGTCGAGGATCAAGATCTCGGGGTTTTTTGCGAGCGCGCGCGCGATTGCGATGCGCTGCTTCTGGCCGCCGGACAGCGTGATTCCGCGCTCACCAACGACAGTATCCCAGCCGTGGGGAAACAGCTCGAGGTCGCGGTCTATCGCGGCTACCTCGGCAACGTAGCGGAGGAGCTCGTCGGAGGCGTCGTCCACGCCGAACGCGAGGTTCTCTCGTACCGTGCTCGAGAACAGGAATCCGTCCTGTGGAACCACCCCAAACAGCTCCCGCAGCGCGCCGAGTTCGTAGCGTTGCACCGCCGCGCCGCCGACCAAGACCGTCTCGAGCGGTGGGTCTATCAGCCGCGGCAGCGTCTTCACCAGAGTTGTTTTGCCGCTGCCGGTGCGTCCAAGGATTCCGAGGCTTTGCCCTGCCTCTATCCGGAAGCTCACGTCGCTGAGGACGTGCGGGCTGTCCTCGCTGTAGCGGAAGCTCAAGGCCCGTACCTCGATCCCGCTGTGCGGAGCTTGCTGCAACCCGTCGGGAGGGCCGAGAATCTCGGGTTGCTCGCCGAGCACCTGGTTGATGCGCCCCAACGACGCCGCTCCGCGTTGAATCACGTTCACGGTGAACCCGGCGCCGACCATCGGCCAGGTGAGCATCTCTAGGTAGTTGAGCGTTGCAACAAACTCCCCGGGGGTGAAGCCGCGCAGTATCACTGCTACGCCGCCGAAACGCAGGAGGATAAGTAAGGTGAGGCCTGAGAGAAACGCCACCGCCGGCATAAACAGCCCCCAGATCAACACCAGCTCGAGGTTCCGGTGCTGGTACTCGCTGTTGGCCTCGCCGAAGCGGCCAAGAAAGTAGCGCTCCTTCACGAAGCTCTTGATGACACGAATACCGGTAAACGCTTCTTGTGTGTGTTCGCTGAGACGGGAGAAGCCTTCCTGAACGCGCTTGAACCGGCTGCTGATGGTGCGACCGAGCCCAACGATCAAGATCGAGATCAAGGGAAGCGGCAGTACCGTTATGAGCGCCGTCGGCGGCATCTGCACGAACAAAATGACCAAGATCGCGAGTGTCATGAAGATGCCGTCGGCTGCCGCCACCAGCGCCATGCCGCTCGCCATCCGTATTGCCTGCAGGTCGTTCGTGGCGCGGGCCATGAGGTCACCGGTGCGGGTGCGGGCGTAGTACGAGGGCGAGAGTCGCAGGAGGTGAGCAAACAGGTCTCCGCGCAGCTCTACCTCAATGCGCCGCGACGCGCCGTGGATGAAGTAACGCCAGCCGAACCGCCCGAGCGCGATCACCGCGGCCAGGCCGCACAGCTGCAGCATCAAAAGGGTGATGCGTCTCAGACCGAACTCTCCGGCGGCGATCGCGTCGATCGCGATGCGGATTAGCTGAGGGATAAACAGCTGCCCTCCACTCGTCACCGCCAGCGCGACGAGCCCAGCCACGTAGAACCAGAGGTACTTGCGCATGTACGGCAGAAGGGTGCGGTACTCCTTCAGCACTTCTCGACCTTGTGCAGGGACTCATACTCCCGGAGACGCTCATGCTCGCTCAAGCGCTCCCGCTCCCGGAGGCGCTCCCGCTGCCGATCACCGCCGTGTTGGGGAGCTTGGTCGCTAGGTCTTGATTGGCGAGCGCCGGAGGTAGGCGAGCGATCGGCGGCCTGCCAGCGTTCCACCTGCTCGGCGATGCGCTCGTTGGCGTCGGCGAGCGTTGAGGCAACCGCACGCTTGTCCGTCGGCGTGTCGTAGACCGCCACGATCCGTGCGCGATAGGTAGTGTTTCGCATGCGCTTCGTGAGGTCGTTCAACCGTGAGAAACGGTACCCGCCGTCGAGCGCGATCGCGATTATCGGAAGGGGGCACGGTTCGAGGACACGTCTTACCGCTCCGGCGTTGAACTGCGCAACCTTGCCGCTACGCGAGCGTGTCCCTTCCGGGAAGATGACCGGCGAAGTGCCGGATGCCGCGCGCCGGCCGAGGCTCCGGAGTTGATTCATCGTGGTCTGAAAATCGCTGCGCCTGTCTATGAGTGCGTGCCGTTGAACCCGCAGTACGTGTGAGACCGCCGGAAACCAGTGTTTGAGCTCGCGTTTTGCGACGAAACGTAACGTGTGCCGACGGAGGACAACCATCAACATCGGGATATCTATGAGGCTTTGGTGATTGGCAACGACCAAGGCTTGCCGGGGCAAACGGCTTTGCGCTGCCGAGGTGATCTCAAAACGCAGACCGGCGTACAGGTCGGCTATCGTGAACAGCTTGCGCGCCATGCCGGCGACGTGCCGGTCGATGTGACGCCGCGCGGCGCGGTAACTAAAGAGCGTTGCGACCTTGAAATACAGGTCCCAGATGAGTAACTGCGCGATCAAGCACACGAAAAAAATCACCCTACCCATAGACCGCCCAAATCTACCCCGAATGCGCTAAAATGGAAAGGGGCGGGCGGTCGCGGTTGCCGTCGCCGCCCTGTCCGGTCGGTTGCTGCGAGGTCAGGCGCGGCGCAGGTGCGGTTCGCCGTTGCCATTGCGCCATTGCCTTGACACGCCAAAAGTTATTTGGTAGCTTGACTCACCGATACGGAATTCCACGTTATTTGTTACGAAGGAGATTACCATTGGCTGAACATGGACCTGCGGCGAAGCGATACCGCCAGAGTCTCAAGGCGCGAATCCACAATCGCTCAATTCGCAGTCGTGTGCGCTCGGCTCAGCGCAGCTGCCTGCGTGCGATAGCGACAAAAGACAAAGACTTGGCGGAGCAACGATTTCGTGAAGTAGCAAAGCTCATCGATACGGCAGCCGGTAAAGGTGTGTATCATAAGAACACCGCGGCGCGAACCAAGTCACGTTTACAGAAGAAGCTTAACTCGTTAATCGTCTAGCTCGAATCGTCTAAATCGGATGCAGGTGTAGCGAGGAGAAAGCGTGTCGAACTCAAAGCTGACGAAGGCGGAGATTGTAGAGTCGATCTCGGAAGAATGCGACGTTAGCAAGAAGGACATCCAGCGGATTATTGATCTCTTCTTCGACGAGGTAAAAGACGCCTTGAGGGAAGATCGGGTGGTTGAGTTTCGCGGGTTCGGTACGTTTGAGGTGCGCACGCGCAAAGGGCG
>SLBH01000093.1 GCA_007126415.1 Spirochaetales bacterium | reverse complement strand
CCTCTTGCTCGGCGTCGCTGATATCTTCCGGCATCTCGATCTGCGGGTTGAGCGCAGCCGAATGAATCTCTCGGAATCGTTGTTCCTCGAGTTCGGACTCGCCGATCTGAGCTTCGATGCGCTCCTGCGCTTGGAGTTGTATTTCTTGCACGGCTGCCATCGCGCGTGCAAACTGATCGAGATCGGACTCGCTTACCTCAATTTGGGGTGATTGCTGCGGTGTTTGCGGCGCAGGTGCCCCTTCAAACGCTTCCTGAGCCGCTGCAGGGGATATTAGGAATACCGACAACACGAAAGCCGAAATCGCCGGTATCACCAAATGCTTCGTGACCTTCACAATACGCTCCTTTTGCTAGTATCTTCGTTTTGAGCTACAGTATAGTAATAAGCTCGGAGAAGGTACCCAGACACCGGCCGGTTTTCGAGCGCCCCTCCATTAGGTCCTCGGAAAGTAGGTCCTCGGAAAGCGGCCTCTCAAAGTCACCTTCTACCGGCGCGCACACATCGAGTACCGTAGTGAGTATTGCACGCGCGGCTTAACCTCCTTTGCACGGTGCAGGATAGCGAACGTAGTTCGGATCGAGGTAATCGTTTTGCAAAGGTTGTGTAAAGATTGAGGTACGCGGCATTATCACTCAGGACGGTGTAGTATGGTGGTAACGAGAATGAAAGTATCGTCTCTCTTCGTGGCGTTTGTGGTGCTGCTGTCTGCTCCGGCGTTCGGCGAACGTCTACCGAGCATCAGGGCCGAGCTCGAGGCGGATGGGCCTGCGTCGCACGTTCGGCTGCACCGCAGCGTCAACTCGGAACCCGAGACACTCCTCGAGCAGGCCTGGTTCGATCGCGACGGTCGAGTAACCGAGCGCGTAGCCTATGACGAGGACGGTGAGTTCGGTCGCCGGATCGGCTTCACCTACAACGACGACGGCGACCTCAGTGGCTGGGAGAGCCGAGACGCAGACGGTGAGCTACAGTGGCGGTACGTCTATCTTTACGACGAGGAACGGCGCGTAACCCAGGAGATAAGCTACGACTCGCGCGGTAATATGGAAGGCACCGAACTGTACTCCTACGACGACGACCAGCTCGTAGAGGAAGCGGCCTACAGCGGCGACGGTCTGCCGCAGTGGCGCAAAACATACGATCACGACGAGCAGAGCGGACTGGTTGAGTGGGCGGTTTACTTCGAGGACGGCAGACTCCTTAAGCGCGGCACCAAATTCAGCAATCCGATCGGACGCATCGTGCGCGAGCGACTTCGTGATGAACTGGAGGACACCTTTGAAGAGATCGCTTACTCCTACGACCATGAAGGCCGTGTGACGCGGGCACGCGTTAACGATGCCGACGGCCGCCTACGGCGAGTGCTCGAGTATGAGTACGACGAGTACGATAACGTCACACGAGAACTCGAGCGTGACCCTGCCGGCAATACCGTACGCGAGAAGCGGGTGCGTTATCGCTACGACGAACGCGGCAACTGGACGGAACGCATTAAGACCGAGACGCAGCAGGATCCCCAAGGCACCGAAACCCGCGAAGAAACCCGGTTTCGCCGCGAGATAGAGTACCACGACGAGTGAGACCGTATGGCGCGCATATTCATCGTTGAAGACAACGAGTTCATCCGTGAGGGCGTCACCGAGTACTTTCAGCTCGAAGACCATGAGGTAGTGGAGTTTGCGGGCGTTGAGGGCGTTATCGACCGAATGGCGGTAACGCCTCCGGATCTGGTGATTCTCGACATCATGCTACCCGATGGGAACGGTTTTCGGGTAGCGCGCGACATCCGAAAGTCGTCCGATGTTCCGATAATCTTTCTTACCGCGAAGGAGGCCGAGGCCGATCGCATTACCGGGTTCGAGGTGGGAGCCGACGACTACGTCGTGAAACCGTTCTCGACAAAGGAGCTCGTGATGCGCGCGAAGGCGTTGCTAAGGCGCGCATACGGTGAAGGCTCTCTAGAGAGTGGCGCTTCAGGAAGTTGGCGTCGCGGTTCCGATCGGCTCACGATCGACTCGCAGCGTCATCAAGCGCATATGAACGACGAAGAACTGAAGCTCACGAGCAGCGAATGGGAGCTGCTGTGCTACCTCGCGTTTCGTGCCGAGCAGGTGCTTTCTCGGCGCGTTTTACTCGGCGAATGTCTTGATTACCTGCATGATGGGTCCACCCGCACGGTAGACACTCATATTGCGAACTTGCGTAGTAAGCTTGGCGATTCGGACTGGATCGAGACCGTGCGTGGGTACGGATATCGTTTCAACGGGGCTCCTGAGTCGGAGTCATGAAGACGCTATTCGCTCAAACCTTCACCGCATTCCTCATCTCGCTGAGCCTCCTGTTGCTGGTGGTAGTCTCGTTGTTTCTCTTTGGCGTACGCCGCTCGATTCAGGATTGGAACGTCTATCGCGACCGCAGCCTTCAGGCCGTGATCGTGCCACAACTGCAGCGTGTGTACCGACGCGACAACGAGCTGACACGCAACTCGGTGCAGGAAGCGCTGTCGCAGTTTCTCACCGATAATCACTACGTCTATGTCCTCAGTCCCGACCGTGAGCCGTTGTTTCTGTACTCACGCGGAGAGAACATCATGATGGAGGGCGAAGAGGCGGTTGAGCGGGTGCTTGAAGGACTCGAGCGTTCGCAAGAGATGCAGCGCGCGGTGTTCGACAGCGAACAGCTGATCGCGTACATCTCGGCCGGCACCACCGGGTTTAGGGGAGATGTCGCAAACCTCCGTTTCTTGCGCTCGATGTTCACTACGGTCGGAATCGGTGTAGCTCTTTCGTTGATTGTGGCGCTGGTAGCCGCGCTGGTGTTTTCTTCCTACGTCTCGAATCAAGCGCGGGGGCTCGCCGGCGGCCTTAGGCGGCTCGCCTCCGGGGAACGCCACGTGAGCTTCCCTCGGCGCAGCTCGCGCGAGCTGCGGACCATCGCCTCTTCGGCCGAGACTCTCCAGAGTCGGCTCGAGCAAGAGGAGCAGTTGCGCCGGCAATGGGCCGAAGACGTAGCGCATGATCTCCGCACGCCGATCGCGGCGCTCAAGACGCAGTTCGAGGGCATGATGGAGGGTTACCTCGAACCGGCACCGAAGCGGCTCGAGGCGGTGTTCTCGGAGCTCCTGCGTCTCGAAGGCCTCGTCAACGACCTCCGCGAGCTCAACCGCATGGAGTCGCCCGAGATGTCGATCGAAACCAAAAGCGTCGATGCTGAACATTTCGTCCAGGAACTCAGACGCACCTTCGAGGTCCTTGCCGGCCGCGACGAGGTGACGTTCACCGCCGAGCACGCGGTAGAGCAGTTCAGCGGCGATGAACGACTGCTCGCACGCGGTGTAGGCAACGTGTTGCAGAACGCGTTTCAACACGTTGAGCCCGGCGGCGCCGTTAGCTTGGAACTGTACGCTCGCAACGGTCACACCGTGTTTGAGGTCGCGAACACCGGCCGCTTAGACGAGGACGAGATTCCGCGTCTCTTCGATCGTCTCTACCGTGGGCGTTCAGCTAGCAAACGCAACGGTTCAGGGCTCGGGCTCTCGATCACGAAGGCGATCATAGAGCTTCACGACGGCTCGGTCGAGATCACTCAGCAAGACGACACCACTCGTGTTCGCCTTCGGATACCACAGTAGCGCCGATACGGCCGCGCCCGCGCGGCGCAGGCGCGGCGCAGGCACAACAGCATAGGCACCGATTTCGCTTGACGACGCAGAGCCCCGGTCCGTAGCTTTAACCCGTAATGCCATGAAGCAAAGCGAGCAGTACCCACCGAGGTTTCACGAGCTGTTGCACCTCAGCAAAAAACCGATCCTGGCGAACTTCCGCGCCGAGTGGTGCGCCCCGTGCAAGAGCTTGGGGCCCGAGCTCACCAAGCTGGCGCACGAATACAAGAATCGCCTAATGATCGTGCGTATCGATATCGATCGCCATCCGGAAATCGCGCAGGCGTTCGAGGTACACAGCATCCCAACTATTCTCCTGTTCGACAAAACCCTGATCATGATGCGCCTCGTAGGTGCGCACGACTACGAAACCTTGCGACGAGAGGTTGATCGGCATTGTCCGCGCCGTAACGGAACACATCTGTAGCCCCCTCACCTATCGCCGGTGAGGGCCTGGCAGTGAGGGCAGAGGTGCGTGGAGCGTTGCACAACGAGGATTCTCGCGACCGCGGTTCCGCAGCGAGCGCACGGCTCGCCGGTACGACGGAACACACGCAGATGATCCTGATTGCGCGCCCCGGCAGCGTCGCTTGGCAGCACGAAATTGGCCATGCCGCCGCCCAGACGCGTACCGTTGTTTGCAATCGCGCGTTGTAAGACCTCTTGAATGGCCTCGAAGAGGCGCTCGGTTTCATGGAGTTCGAGACTCGAGGCGAGACGTTTCGGGTGCAACCGCGCTTCCCACAGCGCCTCGTCGACATAGATGTTACCGAGCCCCGCGACTACGGTTTGATCGAGCAGCAACGCCTTCAGCATCCGCCTGCGCCCGCGAAGGCTCTCGCCGAACACGGCCGGAGAGAAGCGCGACCCGTTCGGCTCCGGCCCGAGCGCTCGCAGTTGCGGCGGCGGAGTATCGAGGAGCAGTACGCGGCCAAACTTGCGCGGGTCGTGAAACCGTAGCAGTCGCCCATCGTCCAGCGCAAAAACCACTCGCTCATAGCCGTTAGGGGCGGTGGAGGCATCGCTGAGGTATAGGCGCCCGCTCATACGCAGATGCACCAACAGACTCGCCGGTCCGGCCTCGGCCTGCCGGAGCCGTAACGGAAGTACGATATACTTACCGCGACGCCCAACACCGCGGATCAACGCCCCGGTGATCGCCCACAGGAACCCTTCGCGGTCGCCGCCGACGGTTCGATCCCATTGCAGCTCGCAGTGCGATATCCTCCGGCCGATGAGCCTCTGTTGCTTGAGAACACGAACTACCGTATCCACCTCGGGCAACTCAGGCATCGCACCTCGCCGTACGCCCCACAACGAACACCGAGCCGGCGCGCAGCTTAACGATCACCGAGCTCGTCGATCCACGGCGGCTCGGCCCCGGCACGTGAACATGTAACCGAGGCTACGCGCGCCGCAAAAGACAGCGTCAGCTCGAGTTCATCGCGAGAGATACCGGCTACCGCGCTCGGCGAGAGCTTGCCGGCGCGCTGCAGCCCCGCGAGTACCGCCCCTTGGAAAGAATCACCCGCACCTACGGTGTCCACCACGCCGGTAGCGGGCTCCACCGCTGCTACCTCCACGGTGCCGTCCGAGCAAACGCCGGTAACGCCGTCGGCCCCGCGTGTCACGATCACCACCGGCGCGCCGAGCGCCACCGTTCGTCGCACCGCTTGTTCGTAGGACTCTTCGGGATAAAGCCACGCAAGGTCGGCGTCGCTGAGCTTAAGTATCGTACTGCTCGTCGCCAAGCGCTCGAAGCGAGCTCGGTATTCAGCCGGGTCGTCTATTAGCGCCGGGCGAATGTTTGGATCAAACGACAGCACGCGGCGCCCGTGTTCGCGTAGCACTAACTCAGTGATGGTTTCGCTCGCGGGCGGTAGCGCAAGTGCAATCGAACCGAAATGGAGGCACGAGACCTCACTCGGAAGCTCACTCGGCAGATCGGTTGGTGCAAGCAACCTATCGGCGGTGGCGGCGGTGAAGAACGCGTACTGCGCATCACCCGACGGCCCGCGCTTCACGAACGCTAGAGTACTCGGGGCCTCAACGCGCGTAAGGTAGCGTGTTGATACCTGATTCTCCTCCATTCGCGCGACAAACTCATCACCGAAGAAATCGGTTGAGAGCTTCCCGAGGAACGCCGCCTCTACCCCGAGGCGCCCAACCGTGATCGCGGTGTTCAACGGAGACCCACCAGGTGCCGGAAGATACCCCTTCGCTCCGGTTACCGTCTCGACCGGAATGAAGTCCATCACCGTTTCACCGCATGAAAGCACCATATTCTTGTTCTCCTCTCGTTAGCGCCCGCAGTTGAGCCGACGCATTGTAGCATACCGGCGGTTGGCTGGTACTGCCGCAGGGTAGTATCTTATACGTGTCATGGCAACCGCGATAAGTAACGCGACCCAATCCTACCAAGCCTCTCGCGCCGCGCAGCGCTACCTTCGTTCGGCTCCGGTTACGAACTTCTACCCAAACTACGGCGAGGAGCGTGCGGAGCGCATCGTCCCGGTGCAGCCGGCGCGGTTTCAAGAAATAATCCCGCGCTACAACCTCTCGACCTCCCAGACGCGCACCCAGGGCACCGGTCCGGCGCTCTACGATCTCTCGATCGGGTGGAGTTCCGATCGTCCGGAAGCTCAGCAAAGGCGACACGCTGACGACACGCGTAACGCGTACACCGATAAGCCGTCGGTAGCACCGAGGCGTGACGGTGTGGGCGCGGACGGCGAGCACCCCACAGCCGAGACGCGCCGGCGCGGGGTGAACGCATACCGGCGCGAACTCCTGTCTTCCGGCGCCGCCGCGCGTGAGCCGCTGCACCGGGGGCGCAGCGACAGTCGCGCAACCGGTCCCGAAGCGCTTACCGGAGCTTACTGACACGAGAGAGCGTGGCAGCACCCACAAAACTCGTGTCAGTACGTGAGATTTCCGTTACAATGCCGGTTGTGTATACCAACACCGATCGTGTGTAGCAACACGCACGTTTTGAAGATGGGCAGGAGGACACCCAATGCTTGCTGATTGCCACATGCATACGCCCTTGTGCGGACACGCGGTGGGCGAACCGGCTGAGTACGTCCAGGCAGCCTCGGACCGCGGAGTTTCGCTCATCACCTTCACCTGCCACACGCCCATAACGGATGAAGGGTTCGGACAAGCCGGTATTCGGATGCAGGCGGATCAATTGCCGCTGTATCGAGAGATGATACGAAAGGCAACCGAGCTCGGAGCCGAACTCGGCGTTACGGTACTGTACGGAATCGAGGCCGAGATCTTCCCTGAAGAGAAGGAACTCGCCTTGATGGATCGCGTTTTGGCGGAGGAGCGTTTCGACTTTGTGCTCGGCTCGTTGCACCATGCCTCGGGCATCTATCGCAGTTACTTACGGCGCGAAGGGCTACTCAAGGACCACGCGATCATCCGCCGCTACTTCGAGGATCTGGCCGCCGGCGCAGAAACCGGCCGATACCATAGCCTCGCGCATCCCGACTTGATTCGGATCTACGGTACCGTCGAGCCGTTTGACCCGGCGGAGTATGAAGCGGTGATCAAGTCTTGTTTGGAACGCGTTCGCGCCGCCGGAGTCTGCATCGAGGTAAACACCAGTGGATACACCAAAGGCGTGTTTGAGGTTCACCCGGCGCCGCAGATCATGGAGTGGGCCTCCGATATCGGGGTCGAGTTCACGCTTGGCTCGGATTCGCACATGCCGGAATCGGTGGCGCAGTATTTCGGTCGTGCGGCACAGCTGCTCCGCGCTCGCGGCGTAGAGCAGTTTACCTACTTTCAAGACGGAACCGCGGTGCGCAGTCGGTTACCGGAGTTCTAACAATCCTCGGGGCGAAACGCGATGCGAATACTCGTAATACTCGGCCATCCTCGCAGAGACAGTTTCGGTGCTGCGCTCGCCGATGAGTATCACACCGGAGCGGAGGCCGAGGGAGCCGAAGTCCGGTGCATCGCGGTTTCGGAACTCCAGTTCGATCCTGAGGTACGCAGCGCCGATCCGGAGCACCAAACGCTTGAACCCGACCTCGAGGCCGCACAGAGCGCGATCACCTGGGCCGAGCACTTGGTGTTCGTCTACCCCACCTTCTGGGGCGGTTTACCCGCCAAGCTCAAAGGCTTCATAGACCGCACCTTCACCCCCGGTTTCGCGTTTCGTAGTTTCCCGGACGCCGGCGGACGCCGAAAACTCTTGCGAGGGAAGACAGCCGAGATCATAACGACGCTCGATATGCCGCCCGAGGTTTACCGTGCGCGCTACCGCCGGCCCGGTATCGAAGAGCTCAGGCGAGCGGTGCTTCGATACTGCGGCGTGCAGACCACGCGAGCGCGCTTGATCGGGCCGATCGCCGGATCAACGCACGAGGATCGGGCCGAGTGGCTGCTCGAGCAGAACCACGCCGGTAGACGACGCGCGCACGGAGCGCGATCGGGACTGCAGCAAAGCGCCCGTGCTGTTGCAAGCTTCGCGGTTCGCCATCGCATCACGTTGTATATCGGCGCGGTCGCGATCCTGCCGCTGCTACAACAGCTCGCCGCCGCTGTGCTGCTCACGCTTTCGCCCGCCGCGTCGATCTTGATCGGCGGTGCGGCCGAGCCGGGGGCCGGCGCGCCGCGAACGGATCTATTGGCGCATTTACAGGCTCTACCGGCCGCGTTGCTCGGATGGGCGCCGGCGATGTTGCTTGCGGGCGAGCTTCTGCCGGCCGAGCTCTCAGAAGCGGCCGCGCAGCGCGATCCGGAGTTAGAACGGCGCCGGCGGATCACGAGCGAGCGCCGCTATCACGCGGCGCTGTGGATCTCCGGCGCAGCGCTGCTGTGGGTGTTCGGGCTGCAGCTGTTCGTGTACGGCCTCGATCGGCACGTCTGGTTGCTCCTTCTCGTACTCGCAAGCGGAAAAGCGCTGTTCAACGAGCTCACCGTACACCTCCGGACGCCCGAAACTCGTTTTGAGCCGGAGCGAGTCGTCGTGCTCGCTCTGCTGTTCGGCTGCGCATGTATCATCCCGACACTCCTACAATCGGGCTCCGTCGGGTGATCGGCGCCGGGAGAGGCGCTGCAGCAGCCACGACAGCCTCGGCGCCCGGCCGGCGGAACGCCCGGGGCCGGGGCCGTGCGTCCACGGACGGCACGGACGGCAACTCGCTTGACAAACCTCGAGCAAACGAGAAACACTTAGCGCACCGTGATACGTCTTCTGCACCACTACTCGGCGCGCGTGCTTCTGGCGCTGCTCGTCGCCGTTACGCCGCAGTTGCTCCCGGCATCGGTCGACGAACCGCAGCCGACTCATGCCGAAGGATTCGAGCTCGCCTACCACGACGGGTACACGGTCTTGACGATCACCCAGGCGCACCCCAACGCCCGTCGCCCACAGCGATATCTCCTGATCGAACGCAACCGCGAGGTGCCGAGCGCGTACCGCGACCTTCCCCGTATCTACGTACCGGTTGAGCGCGTGGTCACCGCCGCGGGGCCGCTTCTCGCACAGTTTGAGGTGCTCGAGGCCCCCGACCGCGTGGTAGGACACGACCATACCGGACGCATCTACTCCGAGCGCTTTCGCAGCCGAGTGGAGGCAGGCAGGCTCCGCCGTGTCGGCGAGCCGCCGCATATGGATATCGAGCGAGTGGTTGCGCTCGAGCCCGACGTCGTGCTCATCAACGCCCTCGGTCCGCAGAGCGAAACCGAGCACAAGCTGCGCGAAGCCGGTATGCCGGTGCTGGTTGTGGGCGACTGGCTCGAGCACGATCCGGTGGGGCGCGCGGAGTGGATTCTGGTGGCCGGCGCGCTGCTGCAGCGCGAGCGCGAGGCCGCCGAGTACATAGACGGCGTCCGAGAGCGTTACCAGGACCTTGAGGATGAAGTCGGCCGCGCACGCCGGGGCACAGCACACGACGAAACGGGCGGCCCGACGGTGCTCGTAAATGCGCCGTATCAAGGCACCTGGTCGGTCCCGGGAGGCCGAAGCTATATGGCGCGTCTTCTCGAGCACGCCGGAGCACGCTACCCCTGGAGCGGACACGACACGCGCGGCGCGCTGCACCTCGAGCTCGAGTCGGTAATCAATGCGGCCTCAAGCGCCGACGTCTGGATCAACCCAGGCGATAGCGAATCGCTCGCCGATGTTCTACGTATCGACCCACGCCTACACGTCTTCGAGGCCTATCAGCAAGGCCACGTCTACAGTTTCACCGCCCGGACTCGCTCCGGGGGAGCCAACGATTACTTCGAGCGTGGAGCGCTCGAGCCCGACCGCATCCTCGCGGATCTCATCGCGATCTTTCATCCTGAGGTGCTCCCCGAACACCGGCTGCGATACTTTCGACAACTGAGGTAGAGATGGCGCACGCGTTGAAGGCCGTTCCGTTCATTCTGCCGGCCGGTATTGCGCTCGTGGCCGCGATGCTTGCGAGCTTGGGCTTCGGCTCGGTGCCGATCCCGATACCGGAGGTTCTCCGGGCGTTGCTTGACCCGAGCGCCGTTGAACCAGGCGTACGCGTCATCGTGCGCGTTATTCGTATGCCTCGTATGATCGCCGCGGTCTCCGCGGGAGCCGCGCTTGCGCTGAGCGGGCTTCAGATGCAGACATTGTTTCGAAACCCGCTCGCCGGGCCGTTCACGTTGGGAATCAGCTCCGGCGCCGGTCTCGGTGTCGCGGTGGTGGTGCTCGCAGCCGGTACCGGCGGTGTGTTGGGAACACTCGCGGAAGGCTTCGGTGGCTACGGGCCGTACGCGCTCGTGGTAGCGGCAACGGCCGGCGCCGCGGCGGTGCTGCTCGCAATTCTAGCGGTAGCCCGACGCATGGCCGAGATCACCACGATCTTGATACTCGGTATTCTCTTTGGGTACGCGGCGAACGCAATAACCACCGCACTCCTGCAGATCGCGGAACCGCAGCAGATTCAAAGCTACATCACCTGGAGCTTCGGTAGCTTCGCCGGTGTTACCTGGACGCAGCTTGGTGCGTTCTTGCCGTTAGCCGCGGTCGGAATCTTACTTTCGGTTCGCCTCATGAAACCCTTGAACGCGCTGCTGCTCGGAGAACGCTACGCGGAAACGCTCGGAATGTCGGTCCGCCGAAACCGCTACGCGATCATCGTCACCACGGCGCTGCTGGCCGGCGCCACAACCGCGTTCTGTGGCCCGATCGCGTTCATCGGCATCGCGGTACCGCATCTGTGCCGGTTCGCGCTTCGAAGCTCCGACCATCGCGTGCTTATTCCGGCCTGCGCCGTAACCGGTGCACTCGTTGCGGTGCTGTCGGATTTGATCTCACGCCTGCCCGGACATGACGTCACGCTGCCGCTGAACGCCGTGACCGCTATGCTCGGCGCTCCGGTCGTGGTGTTGGTGATCGTTCGACGAGGACGTGCCCACGGCCGGTTCAGCTCGGGGGCTGTTCGATGAGCGTCGGCACGTCTTACCGGCTCGATCCGGCGGTGGTAACCGAAGAGCTTACGGTGGGGTACCGCCTCGGACACGGCCGCCGCCGCGCGGTGCTCGAGGGGCTGAATCTCGAGCTTCACCCGCGCGAGCTCGTGTGCGTTTTGGGGCCCAACGGCTGCGGTAAATCAAGTCTGCTTCGCACCGTGGCGGGCCTCCTGCCGGCCTTGGGTGGTCGTGTTCTGCTTGGTTCCACACCGATCGATGCGTTTGACCGAAACGAGCTCGCACGGCGGCTCGCTGTGGTACTCACCGATCGCATCGATCCCGGCTTCTTGACAGTTCTTGAGCTGGTTTCGCTCGGGCGCTTCCCCTACACAGCGTGGAACGGACGGCTTGAGGAGCCCGATCGTAGGGCCGTCGCCGAGGCGCTCGCAGCGCTCGGGCTGAGCGAGTTCGGCGAGCGACGAATCGCAGAGCTCAGCGACGGCGAGCAGCAGAAGGCGATGATCGCACGCGCGGTAGCACAACGGCCGCGTGTGCTTGTCCTCGATGAACCGACGGCGTACCTCGACCTCCCCTCACGGGTCGAGATCTTGCAGCTCCTGAGGGAGCGCGTCACCGAGACCGCCGAGGCTGTGCTACTCTCCACACACGAACTCGAGTTGGCGCTGCGCCTCGCCGACCGCCTCTGGCTGATCGACGAACACGGCGGGGTGGAGTGCGGCCTGCCGGAAGAGCTGGTACTGAACGGGGCAATCGGTCGCGCCTTCGCGCGTGATGAGCTACAGTTCGACCTTGAGACCGCAAGCTTCAGACCGACGCGACCGGCTCGAGGAACGGTAGCGCTGGTGGGCGACGGCATAGCGACGCTCTGGACCGCGCGCGCTCTCGAGCGCGTCGGCTTTGCGGTTCGCGTTGCCTCCTCGCTCGGTCCGCCGCATACCGCCGAGGCGGCACTGGTGGAGGTCTACGACGACCCCACAACCCCAAGCGGTGCGGCTTGGCGCGTTCGGCGCACACCCGCAGAAGCCGGTGCCGATACTCGGCGTGTAGCGGCCGATACACACCGCTGCGCCACGCTCGATCAAGTCCTTCGAACCATTGAAACCGGGAGAACCGGGCCTGCCGACGGTTCGCACGCGGTTTGACGTTCGCAACGAGCAATCATCACACTTATAGAGAAGCCGCGGTCGGCGCGAATGTCCACACCGGACTCATCCCGGCCGGCGCCCGAACACGGGCGCCGGATCCTGCCGCGTTGCAGCTCAGTACGCGAGCACCGGTCGCAGGTATCGCTCGGCGGTCTCGAGGTCGAGGTTGCGCCGTGCGGCGTAGTCCTCCACTTGGTCTTTCGCAATTTTCCCGACGCCGAAATACTTCGCCTCGGGGTTGGCAAAATACAGCCCTGAGACCGACGCCACCGGCACCATCATGTGGCTCTCGGTGAGCGAGATACCGATATGCTCATCCGGATTCAAGAGATCCCATATGATCTGCTTGTCGGTATGGTCCGGGCACGGCGGGTATCCCGGTGCCGGGCGGATACCACGGTAGTTGATATGCAACAGATCCTCGATACCGAGGTGCTCATCCGGCTCATAGCCCCAGATCTCTTTCCGCACCTTCTCGTGTAGACACTCGGCAAACGCCTCGGCGAGCCGGTCGGCGAGCACGCCGATCAAGATCGCGTTGTAGTCGTCGTCCTGCTTTTTGTAGTGCGCCGTGATCTCCTCGAGCCCTTGGCCGGCGGTGACCGCGAACGCGCCCACATAGTCCTGGACCCCGCTTGATTTCGGCGCCACGTAATCGGCCAGCGACAGATAATACGGCACCGAGTCTTTCCGCTTCTGTTGCCGCAGGCACGGAACGCGCGCGAGGGTCTCGGACCGCGTCTCGTCGGCGTAGATCTCGATCACGTCGTCCTCGGTAGAGTTTGCAGGCCACAGCCCCACCACACCGTGAGCCTTGAGGACGCGTTTCTCGACGATCTCGCGGAGCATAGCCTGCGCATCGTCGTAGAGTTTGCGGGCGGGCGGGCCTTTCACCGGATCGTCGAAGATATCCGGAAACTTCATATCCATCTCCCAGGCCAGGAAGAAGTACCGCCAATCGATGTAGCGGGCGATTTCTTCGATTGGGTAGTCGTTTATGACCGTGACGCCGGGTGATTTCGGCGGTTCGGGCCGATATGAGCTCCAGTCCGGTGCGAAGCGCTTCGCGCGCACCTGTTCGACCGTCAAGAACTGCTGTGCCGCGTTTTTCTTATCACGCTTCTCGCGCGTCTCCTGGTGCAGCGCGTTGACCTGCTTCGCATACTCTTCGCGCGAGACCGTGTTCGAAAGCTTATCCGCAACCCCAACCGCGAGCGAGGCGTCTTTTACGTGGACCACCGGCTGCGAATAGCTCGGGGCAATCTTAACCGCGGTATGGATCTGCGAGGTCGTCGCACCGCCGATCAAGAGCGGCGTGGTGAAACCCGCGTGTTCGAGCTCGTTCGCGACGTTTACCATCTCGTCGAGCGACGGCGTGATCAAACCCGACAGCCCTATGATATCGACGTTTTGCTTCTTGGCCTCGTCCATGATCTGCCCGGCCGGGATCATAACGCCGAGGTCGATGACCTCGAACCCGTTACACTGCAGCACGACCCCGACGATGTTCTTGCCGATGTCGTGGACATCGCCTTTCACGGTCGCGAGTAGAATCTTGGCCTTGCCGCCTTCGTCCTCGCCCTCTACCTTCTCTTCTTCGATGTACGGGAAGAGATACGCAACCGCGGCTTTCATGACGCGTGCACTCTTCACCACCTGCGGCAGAAACATCCGGCCCGACCCGAATAGTTCGCCGACGACGTTCATGCCGTCCATCAGCGGCCCTTCGATCACGCGCAACGCGCGCTCTGCGTTTTGCCGCGCCTCTTCCACATCCTCGTCGATGTACTGCGTGATGCCCTTCACCAGGGCGTGCTCGAGGCGCTTCTCTACCGGAGCCTCGCGCCACGTAAGGTCTTCCTCGCGGCTCTTCCCCTTGCCTTGGTACTCATCGGCGATATCAACCAGTCGCTCGGTCGCATCCTCGCGCCGATTCAACAGCACATCCTCGACCGCTTCACGCAGGGTCTCGTCGATATCGTCGTACACCTCCAGCTGTCCGGCGTTCACGATCCCCATATCCATCCCGGCGCGCGTTGCGTGGTACAGGAAACACGCGTGCATCGCCTCACGCACCGGGT
>SLBH01000319.1 GCA_007126415.1 Spirochaetales bacterium | reverse complement strand
GTACGATCTCGACCCCGGCATCACGTTCGAGATCGTGGTGCATTTCGGTTCGTTCTGCAGTATCGCGGTTTTTTTTCGACGCGAGCTTGGTATGCTCGTGCAGGCCGTGGTCCGCACGGTGCGGCGGTCCGGCGGACGTCTCGCCGGCTACACCGAAGACTCCGGGGTCCGCTTAGTTCTCATTATACTGTTGAGCATGGTGCCGGCCGGGCTCGTCGGGGTCACGATGAAGTCGGCGGTTGAGCGGGCCTTCGTTAATCCGGCACTCGTCGGGGCTATGCTGCTGGTAACCGGTGCGCTCCTGTTCTCAACGCGCTTCGTGCGCAACCCTTCGGGGCACGTCACCGCGCGAAAGGGGTTCATGATCGGCGTCGCGCAGGCGGTAGCAATTCTGCCGGGCATTAGCCGCTCGGGTTCCACGATCTCGGCCGGGCTGTGGCTGGGCGTAAATCGCGACGAGATAGCGCGCTTTTCGTTTCTTATGGTGCTGCCGATTCTCGCGGGCGCAATGTTACTCGAGACGATCGAGGTTATGCAGGTGGGTGAGCCGATCGAGGCCGGTAGTCTCGTGGTCGGATTTCTTACCTCGTTCGTGACCGGGTATCTGGCGCTCGGAACGCTGATCGCGCTGTTGAAACGCGAGAAGATGCATTACTTCGCGTATTACTGCTGGGCGCTCGGGGGCGGCACGCTCGTCTACTTCCTCGGCGTGGTTTAGTCGAAACTTTGCGGCGCCGGGATCTCGCGACCCCGGCGGCTTTGCACTCCAGGTTACGCTCCTCAGATTACCGTTAGGCTTTCAGGCGCACGACAGTGGCTCCCCAGCCGCCCCGAGGACTTGCGGCCGGCTCATAGCTTTCAACGATATCCATGCGCTCGAGGGTATGATGTACGGTGCGAGCGAGCACGCCTTTGCCTTTCCCGTGTACTACGCGCACTTCGAGGATGCCCTTCTCGAGGCAGGCTTCTAAGTAATCCTCGACGAGGGGTTTGACCTCCCGCGGTTGAAACAAGTGCAGATCAAGCTCGCCGTTGATCGGGTATTCTACCGGTTCCATCGCACGTACGCGAATTCAACCATGCTTGCGGGTCGGGGTCAAGGACCGCTGCCGTCGTGCGGAGCGGCGCGCGTACTTACCTCACCTGCAGTCGGCTCACGCGGCGGAAGGCGAAGTATGGCCAACGCGATTCCCCCGAGAAGCGGCAAAGCGCCAAGGACAAGCATTAGGGCCCGAAATCCCTCTATTGTGCCGCCCACGGCGTCGAGGAATGCTCCTGAGAAGAACGGCCCGAGAGCACCGATCCCAATCATTGCAGTCACGAAAACGCCGAACACCACGCCCCGGTTGCGCTCGGTTGTCGCATCGGCGACGATCGCCTCGATCGATGGGATCGTCGCGGCCATTCCGATACCCATCAACAGATAAATCGGAATTAGTGCGATCGGTCCGGCCGCCGCGCTCGAGGCAACCGCCAAACCGTAGAAGATCAGGGCAGCGCTCGCAAGGCGCTTCCGTCCGATCTTATCCGAGAGCACCCCTACAAGCGGTTTAACGAAGATTCCGGGGAGATAGAGCAGGAATAGAAAGAATCCCGTTCGTGTGCTGTCGGCCAATACGAGCGTCAGAAAGAAATCCGATGTATCGAGAACGCTCCACATTGCGACCTCACGCAGAGACGCTACGCCGATCACCAACGCGAGCCCGGCTACCCCGAGCGTCGGGAAATGAGAAGGAGAGTGAGGCGATCGGCCTTGAGCGTGGCCGGGCGCCTCGCCCGAGTGTTCTTCTCGGTGGGGGGCGCCGCGGTGCTCGCTTGGTTCGTTTGCTCCACGTTGGCTGCCGGCCGTATGAGGACCATTAGCTTCGCGAGCCGCCGGCGGTATCATTCCCCACGCCGCTATACCGACGAGCACGCCGGCGCTCCCGAACAACAGCGCAATCTGTTGCCAGGTAAGCCCCGCAACCGTCGCGAGAACGCCGGTCGCGAGTGGGGCGAACGCGAAACCCACCGCTGCACCGGTTCCGGTTACACCGAGTACCATGCCTTTTCGGGTAGGATAGAGACGCGTGATCAAGACGTTTGCAACCGGATGATACACGCTCCCGCCGAACGCTGCGAGCGCCCAAAGTGCGTGCATCAGAGCTATATCGTTCGGGCCCATCGCGGCAAACCCTGCAACCGCGGCTCCGTTCACCACCATTCCGAGCGCTAGCGTTACTCGCGCTGAGATACGGTTCGTCAATACTCCAAACAGCAAGTTGCCGGCGGCGTAGACAGCGAGATAGGTTGTCTTCATCGCGGTAATTGCGGAGATGCCGTCCACCGCGAAAAAATCGCGCATTTGGCTGTTCAGCGGGCTGAGGAAGATACTGTACCCGTGAATCATGCCGTGTAATACGGTCGCTGCGATCACTGCTGCAGTCGCTGCCGCCGGTGTAATCGAGGTTGGGGCGGAGTCTACCGTATGGAGGCCGCCGCCGACGGGATCGTTTCTCGTTGTATCTGTCGATCGGTTACGCATCGGGGTGATTGTAGAGTCTCCCGACGTTACCCGCAACCACTGCGACGCATGCGGCTTGGGCCTCGGAAATCAAACGATTTGGGGTTGCAGAGAATTTCATTCGTCGGGCCTTGTGTATCCGATCAGTGTGGGTGCCGTTCTCGATTGCCACACGCGCGTTGTCGCGGTAGCTTATAGACCGAGAGGTGAGGGATGAAACGCATTTCAGAGCCGGCAATGAACCGGCGTGGGATCCGGGTGGGCGTGCTTCTTCTGTCGATAATCTGGGCGCTCCATTTCTCAGCTGCGAGCGCGTTCCCGGCCGGGCAGTCGGATGCTGCAGATTCCGCTCGGCGCAGCGAGGCTCCGCGACACAGGGAGCTCGAACGGAACGGTTCGGACCGGCACGGCGAACAACAGCCGGCCAAGGGCCGGCCGAAGGTTGCTCTGGTGCTCGGCGGCGGCGGCGCCTGGGGTGCCGCGCACATCGGTGTGCTCGAGGTCCTGGAGGAGAACGATATCGCGGTGGATATGATCGCCGGCACGAGCGCCGGTGCGGTTGCCGCTGCGTTCTACCTCGACGGGTACGACACCGAAGCGCTGAGTAAGCAGCTTGCCGAACTGAGTTTTCTAGAGGTGTTGCGGCCTTCCTTCGGGGGAATGGGCTTCTTTCGGATTGATCCGGTTGAGGAGTATTTTGCCGAGCGGCTCGAGTGTGCACGGATCGAAGACTTCTCCGTACCCCTTGCGATTACCGCTACCGATGTTGATACCGGTGAAGCGGTGACCTTCACTTCAGGACCGCTCGCGAAACTGCTTGCGGCAAGCGCCGCGGTGCCGGTGGTGTTCGACCCGATGGAGTACGAAGGGATGATCCTGGCCGACGGCGGGGTTGTGGACAACGTTCCGGTGTTCGCCGCGCAGGAGATGGGCGCCGACAAGATTATCGCGGTGAACGTGGGGGGGAGCTTCAGTTTCGAGGAACGCCCTGCGAATAGAATCCAATATGCGAACCGCATCTACAACATAATGCGTAAGGCGCTGTACAGCGAATACGAAGTAGATGTTTATATTAACCCGGATCTAACGGGTATCAGCGGTACCGATTTTGGTGCACACGCCGAGATCACTGCGCGCGGTCGTGAGGCCGCTGAAGCGGCGCTGCAGGAGCTCAAAAAGCTACGAGAGTAAGGTGGGGCGGCTACCGGCACGGCCCGCCGCCCGAGGGTCCGGCTTATGGTTCAACTGCTCCTCGATTCTCTCTGTCGCGGCGCGTACGAGTCTCGCGTGGCGAGCAATCTCGGCCTCGGTGAGCCGCACGCTCGGCACCGAGAGACTTAATGCGGCAGGGCTACCGCTTGCCGGCGGGTGAATCGGGGCGGCTACGCAGCGGATGCCGATCTCGTGTTCCTCGTTGTCGACCGCGTAGCCGCGGTCACGAATCCGCTCGAGTTCAGCGCGCAGCTCGCCCTGCGAGGTGATCGTGGTTTCGGTGAAGCGAGTCAGTGGATAGCGTTCGATGATGCGCTCGCTGAGTTGCACG
>SLBH01000270.1 GCA_007126415.1 Spirochaetales bacterium | reverse complement strand
TCGCTTACGCGAACGCACGTTGTAGAGCTCCATCCCCTTTCTTATGCTGCCTTGATATATGCGAACGTAGGTTAACTGCCCGTACTGGCCCTCCTCGAGTTTGAACGCGAGCGCCACCGTGGGCGCCTCCGGGTCGGCGGGAAGCTTCACCGGTTGCTCGTTGTTGTCGAGGTCGAGCGCTTCGTTCTCAACGTCGGTGGGGTTCGGAAGGTAGTTCACGACTGCATCGAGCAACGTCTGAACACCCTTGTTCTTATAAGCCGAGCCGATGAAGACCGGCACAAGCTCGCGGCGCAAGGTTCCGATGCGAATCGCATCGTGGATCATTTCTTCGCTCGCTTCGCCCTCGAGGTACGCCTCGGCCAGCTCGTCCGAGAACATGCCCGCGGCATCCATGAGCTCCTCATGACGCCGCTCGGCTTCCTCGAGGTACTCCTCCGGTATATCTGCTTCGCGGCGAATCTCGCCGGCGGGTCCTTCGTAGAACCAGGCGCGCATGCGCACGAGGTCGATGATGCCCTCGAACTTATCCTCGAGACCGATCGGCATCTGCATCATGACCGCGTTATGACCGAGTTTCTCAACGAGCTGGTCGCGCACACGCACCGGGTTCGCGCCGGTACGATCGCACTTGTTGACGAACGCCACAAACGGAACCTTGTAGCGCTTCAACTGGCGGTCCACCGTGATAGACTGCGACTGCACGCCACCGACCGAGCATAGGACCAGGATCGCGCCGTCGAGCACGCGCAGCGCTCGCTCAACCTCGATCGTGAAGTCGACGTGGCCGGGGGTATCGATGATATTGATCGCATGATCGCCCCAGGTCACGTTTGTCGCAGCCGAGGCGATCGTGATGCCGCGCTCGCGCTCGAGCTCCATCGAGTCCATCGTCGCGCCGACGCCGTCTTTGCCCTTCACCTCGTGGATCTGGTGTATCTTCTGACAATAAAACAGGATGCGCTCCGACAAGGTAGTTTTACCCGAGTCGATATGTGCGCTTATCCCGATATTTCGCATTTTTTCGAGATCGACAGCCATACATTTCCCTCTTCCTAGTATAAATCTCCGCGTTCTTCGCTATTCGTTTGGTTATCACACGAACGTGGGGTGTTTGCGTAAGAGACTGATAATATACCGATATCGCGACCGCTTTTCAATCCCTCTCGCGGCAGGCCTCCTGCGGCAGCTCTCCTGCGCCACCCACAAAACTCGTGTCAGCAGGAAAAGCTTGAACACTCACCGAACCTGGTGTAGTCTGGACGCAAATGCATTTTGATCAAGTACTTCAAACTCGTCCGCTTTCGTCAGTTTCCGGGGTTGCTGAACCAGATCAGTGGTGACTGTCGATGCCGACCAAGAGCTCGCTGGACCGTATTGCTCGAAAAGCTGCCAACCTCGAAAACCGCATACAAGCGCTGTTGCACACGATCAGTGCGCAGCTCGCCCACGGGCACCACGACGCTACCGAGCGTAAGCATTCGAACTCGGCAGCAGATACACGCGCTGCGGTCCACAGCCTTCCAAGCCCTGAACACGAGTCGCTTTTCGAGCTGTTGCTCGAAACGGTAGTACAGGGATATCGGCAGCTCGGCAATGAAGAGTATCTCTCGGCAGAGTCGTTCATCGTGCATGCAAAGAATACGCTCGACTTAGTCTTGTTCACCGGCAGAGACGGAATTATTCGCTCGGCGAACCGAAGCTTGCTCGACCGGCTCGGCTTTCGCCCCGATCAGTTGTTTGACCGTGCAATAGATGAGTTTGTCGAGCCACCGTACGGCCTGCAACTCAATGAGGTTCTCCAACGGAGGAACCACGATGCGTCTGACACTCATCAGATACGCCCGAACGACATCGTCGTCTTTCGGTTGTTGCACTCCGATGGTAGTTATCTCTCGGTGGCCGCTATTGTGGCGGCGTTGGACGGCGAGATAGACACACGGGCGATTGTCATGCGTGATGTCTCGATACACAGGCGACTCATCGAGGAGCTTCGTGAGAGCCGTGATAACTACGACGCGCTCTCTGAGACTATCTCCGAGGCGATCATACGCATCAACGAGGATTTCGAGATCGTGTTTGCCAACTCGGCGGTGAGAACTACGTTTGGTTTCGAACCAAGCGAGTTGCACGGTGAAAAGTTCTCGATCCTATTCCCCGAAAGCGTATACAAGCGCAACGAACCCGAGTTCCGCAAGTACTTCGTGATCGATGACCGGGACCGCCGACGCGTCGGGCTGCAGAACACGATCGAGATACTCGGCAAACAGAAGAACCGCGGCGTTGCCCCAATGGAGATATCGTTCGGCAACTCAAAAGACGTTCGCGGCCGCACGCTGACCTGTATTGTACGAGACATCACCCAGCGCAAGAACGCCGAACGCCGGCTTCGCCATCTCGCGTATCACGATCAGTTGACCGGACTCGGCAACCGTGATCTGTACGAGAACGACATGCACCAATTGTTGGGTAACTCAGGCATCTTCAAGGTCGGCTACGCAGCGCTTCTGTTTCTTGACCTTGACGGATTCAAACAAGTGAACGATACGATTGGGCACGACGCCGGTGACGCACTGCTCATACAAGCCGCAACTCGGTTGCGCAAAACCCTACGCGAGAGTGACGGCATCTACCGGTTTGGTGGTGACGAATTCGTCGTGTTGTTGAGCTTTATTAAAGATCGCCGAGGCGCCGCGGTGGTAGCCAATTCTATTCTGGGTGAAATACGTCAGCCGTTTCAGTTAAGCACAACAAAGAGTTCGAGCACGAGCGTGAGCGTCGGTGTGAGCATCGGGGTCGCGATTATTCCCGATGACGGTGTCACGCTCACAACGGTCACCAAGGCAGCGGATCTGGCAATGTACTCGGCCAAAGAGGCCGGCAAGAACCGCTTCGTGTTTTACGACCCCAAGCTCGAAACTCGCGCCCATGACCGATGGTCGCTCGAGCAAGGCATTCGCGGCTCGCTTGAGCGTCAGGAGTTTCAAATGAGCTACCAGCCGTTGCTGGATAACGCAGGGATAATGGTGGGAGTTGAAGCGCTACTGCGTTGGAACAGCCCGGAGCATGGGCAAGTCTCGCCGTACAGATTCATGCCGGTAGCCGAAGAGACGGGCATGATTATACCGCTTGGGAGTTGGGCGATCGAGACCGCGCTGCGCGATGCCAATCAGTGGCCCCTTGTAAACGGCCGGCCCCTGCTGGTATCGGTAAACCTATCCCCGAAGCAGTTTGAGCAACACGATCTTCCCGCCGGCATCGGGAGAGTTATCAACAGAGCTCAGATCGATCCGTCTCGAGTGATTGTGGAGGTAACCGAGACCTGTGTTATGAGCGCCCCGGAGCAGGCGATAGCTACCTTACGCCTGCTCAAGGAACGGTATCCCGGTCTTTCGGTAGCGATAGACGACTTTGGAACAGGGTATTCCTCGCTCAGTTACCTAACACGCCTCCCGGCCGATATCATAAAGATCGACCTGTCGTTCGTAAGTAACCTGTTCTCTCAGAACAACGAGAAGGTGGTACAAGCTATCATCGAGCTCGCACACTCGCTCGGCATGCGCATAATAGCAGAAGGGGTAGAAACAGCGGAGCAACACGAGTTCTTTCTAGACAAGGGCTGTTTCGCCTTTCAAGGCTACCATTTCTACGAGCCGATCCCTGCCGACCGTATAGCCGAGGTCATCCACGCGTACCGGTCTTTCCCGGGGCCCTCACAACGCAGGTGACGGAGCCGTAACGTAATGAACTTGCATGACGAAGCCTCAACAGATCGCAGGCGCACCTGAAGCCGCGTGCTATCATACCTCAATGGGCCGACGAATCACGATCGGGACATCCGGTTACTCCTACCGCGACTGGGTGGGGCCGGTGTATCCGCCCGGCACGCCGCCCGAGCGCTTCCTCGAGCTCTACAGCCGGCGCTTTCAATTCGTAGAGCTGAACTTCTCGTACTATCGAATGCCGGAGGAGGGCACGCTGCGCTCGATGTTCGAGCGCACGCCACAGGAGTTCCGGTTCGCGATCAAGGCGCACCGCAGCATCACGCAC
>SLBH01000088.1 GCA_007126415.1 Spirochaetales bacterium | reverse complement strand
TACCGTTGTTCGCCGGTGGTGCCGCCGAGCAGTACGAGATCGCGATGATCACCGACGCCGGTGATATCGACGACGAGTCGTTCAACCAGGGCACATGGGAAGGGATCGTGGAGTACGCCGAGGAGCGCGGAGTTTCGCATCGCTACTACCGCCCGTCCGAGATCTCAACCTCGGCGTATATCTCGGCGATCGATCTTGCGGTGCGGGGCGGTGCGCAGATTGTCGTCACGCCGGGATTCCTGTTCGAGGAGGCGATCTACGCCGCTCAGGAGTCACACCCCGATGTGAAGTTTGTGCTGATAGACGGAGCTCCGCACGGTGGTGACTATGAGCCGTACGTGGCCGAGAACACGGTCTCGGTGTTCTACGCCGAGGAAGAGTCGGGGTTTCTCGCCGGCTACGCCGCGGTGAAGGACGGATTCACAGACCTCGGCTACATGGGCGGCATGGCGGTACCGGCGGTTGTGCGGTTCGGCGTCGGTTACGTCGCCGGAGCTTACTACGCAGCCGACGAGCTGGGAACCGATATCAGCTTCCCGGATAACCGTTACGAGTATCTCGGCGACTTTGACCCCAGCGACACGCACAAAAGCCAGGCCGAGAGCTGGTACAATGCCGGGACCGATATTATCTTCGCCGCGGCCGGAGGAGCCGGCTCGAGCGTTATGGCCGCCGCCGAAGACCAAGACGCCTGGATGATCGGGGTCGACGTCGATCAGTCTGCCAACAGCGACCGAGTGATTACCAGCGCTATGAAGGCTCTCGGTGTCTCGGTACAGCAGATTCTCGACGACTTCTACAACGACGCCTTCCCCGGGGGCGAGACGCTGAACCTCACCGCGACCGAGGACGGGGTTGGCCTTCCTATGGAGAGCTCGCGTTTTCGCAGTTTCGACGAAGCCGCGTATAACGAGATCTTTGCCGCGGTCGCCGGAGGCGATATCGCGGTGCCGAGTAACTATCAGGAGTTGACGCGGTTCTTCGACGAACATGATCTGTCGGGGCTTGAGATTCAAGAAGGTACGGTGCAGCCGTAACCGTAGCCTCAGTCGAAAGCGCCGCGCTTCGTGCGCGGCGCTTGGATTTTGACTGCCCCAATTAGAACCGATGAGCGAATACACCGGAGGTTACTCGTGGAGCACGTGATTGAAATGGAGCACATCACGAAGGAGTTCCCGGGCATAAAGGCGAACGACGACGTGGAGTTTCGGTTGCGGCCTCAGGAAATCCACGCGCTGCTCGGCGAGAACGGTGCCGGAAAATCAACGCTCATGAGTGTTCTGTTCGGGTTGTACGAGCCCGACGAAGGCCGCATACGGGTTAGAGGCACGGACGTTAAGATCCGTAATCCAAGCGACGCCAACAGGCTGGGCATCGGCATGGTGCATCAGCACTTTAAGCTTGTACACAACTTCACGGTTGCCGAGAACATCGTGCTTGGATACGAGGACACTAGGTGGGGACTGCTTCGCTTTGACAGCGCTGTCGAGCGCATTGAGTCGTTAAGCCGGCAGTACAAACTGCGGGTGGATCCCTACGCCAAGATAGAAGACATCTCGGTAGGTCAGCAACAACGCGTTGAGATCCTGAAAATGCTCTACCGCGATGCCGATATCCTGATCTTCGATGAGCCGACGGCTTCGCTCACGCCGCAGGAGATAGATGAGCTCATGAAGATCTTACGGCGTCTTGCGGAAGAGGGCAAATCGATCGTTTTGATCACGCACAAGCTCCGCGAGATTCAGCAGGTGGCCGACCGTTGTACGATTCTCCGAAAGGGGAAATGCGTCGGCACGGTCGATGTTGCGTCCACCACTAGCGATGAGCTCGCCGAAAAGATGGTCGGCCGGAAGGTGGTCTTCGAGGTGGAGAAAACACCCGCGCGGCCCGCTGAGACGGTGTTAAGGGTAGAGAATCTCAGCGTCCACAATTCGCTGACCGAATCTGATGTAGTTAGGAATGTGAGCTTTGAGGTGCGCCGTGGTCAGATTCTCTGCGTTGCCGGAATCGAAGGCAACGGGCAGTCGGAGCTCATTCATGGCATCGTGGGGCTCAAGCCCGCCTCCGGCGGGCGCGTTACGGTAAACGGCGTTGAGGTCACCGATTACTCGATACGCGAACGGAGCTTATCAGGTATCTCGCATGTCCCCGAAGACCGGCAGCGGCACGGACTGGTGCTCGATTACACGCTCGAGAACAATCTTATTCTCAATCAGTACTTCGAGCCGAAGTTTCAGTCACGGGGCTTCTTCCGGTTCGATGAGGTGCGCCGTCACGCGGTGCGGCTAATCGACGAGTACGATGTCCGCACGAGTCACGGGCCGCTTTCGTTGGCGAGAAGCATGAGCGGCGGAAATCAACAGAAGGCTATTCTTGGCCGCGAGATAGACCGTAGCAGCGATCTCCTGATTGCGGTTCAACCTACTCGTGGGCTCGATGTCGGTGCGATTGAGTTTATCCATAAGCAGATCATCGCCGAGCGTGACAAGGGCAAAGCGGTGCTACTGGTCTCGCTCGAGCTCGACGAGGTTATGACCTTAAGCGATCACATCGTGGTGATGTTCGAGGGCGAGAACGTCGGTGAGTTTGATCCGGCGGTTGTTACCGAGCACGAGCTTGGGCTGTACATGTCGGGCTCCAAAAGGAAAGGCGCCGCATGACGGGCGTTTGGCGTACGCTACTGAAGAGGATCGCCGATCGGCCCACGAGTATCAGCGCGCTTTCGAGTGTGCTCGCTATCGTGAGCGGGCTCTTGGTTGGGCTCGTGATCATGCTCGTCGTCAATCCGTCGGACGCCCTGCCGGGCTTCGTCACTATCCTGTTCGGTGCGTTCAACGCCGGAATGACCAGTCTCGGAAATACGCTGTATTTCGGCGTGCCGATTGTTCTCACCGGCCTCAGCGTCGCGTTTGCGTTCCGCACCGGGCTGTTCAACATCGGCGCTACCGGCCAGCTTACGATGGGTGCGTTCACTGCGGTATACATCGGCGTGAACTGGGGATTCCTTGGACCGCTGCATTGGGTTGTTGCATTGCTGGGCGGAATGCTTGCCGGGGCGGTGTGGGGCAGCATTCCGGGCTTTCTCAAGGCGTTTCGCAACGTCCATGAAGTCGTGGCCTCAATCATGTTGAACTACGTCGCGATGTACATGAACACGATGCTGATCAAGCAATTGATCTACAATCAGCAGTACGCGCGCGCGTTGTCACCGCAGCCGAGCGCGCTCATCCCAACCTGGTTCCTCGACGACATCTTTGTGGGTTCGAGCATCAACGCCGGGATCTTCATCGCGATCGCGCTTACCGTGGTTCTGCATATCATCTTGAACTACACCGTGTTTGGATACGAGCTAAAGAGTGTTGGTTTCAACAAAGACGCGGCAAAGTACGCCGGCATGAACGAGAAACGCAACGTCGTTCTGTCGATGACGATAAGCGGCGCGCTTTCGGGCGCAGCCGGAGCCATCATGTTTCTTGTGGCGGGTCGGCATCTGGAGCCGGTGAATCAATTGCTGCAGGAAGGGTTTACCGGCATCGCGATAGCGCTGTTGGGCTTGAGCGCTCCTATCGGTGTGTTTCTCGCCGGGATCTTCTATGGAAACCTCGAGCAAGGTGGCTACTACCTGCAGCTGTTTGATTTCATGCCCGAGATAATCGATATCATCATCGCCGTGATCATTTACTTCAGCGCTCTGAGCCTGTTTCTGCAGAAGTTTGTGGCCGGCTATATCAGGCGGAGAACCGGCGAGGAAGTGGAGTTGCAGGAGGGAAGCGAGATCAAATGAGCGACACGTTGAGCGTACTCTACTTTCTGTTCCCTCTGGTGATCGCCTCGATGGTGCCGTTGGCGCTGGTTGCGCTTGGCGCGCTTTACAGCGAGCGCAGCGGTGTGATCAACATCGCGCTGGAAGGCATCATGGTGATGGGTGGGTTCGTCGGGATCATGATGATCCGCTACCTCGAGAACGCTACCGTATTGCCGCCGCAGGTGATTGCGCTACTCGGGTTGTTGATGGGGGCGTTCGCCGGGCTGTTGTTTTCGGTGTTTCACGCCTACGCT
>SLBH01000079.1 GCA_007126415.1 Spirochaetales bacterium | reverse complement strand
TTGCTCGTCGTTTCGCAGTGCCGAACTCGCCTGCTCGAACTCGCGATACGCGGCTGTCTCGGCGATTGCTCCGGCCAGCTCACGCGCAGCCGCGGTCATATCTTGTGTCGTGTCGGTTGATGTCGACATCATCACGCTCCTTGCGTTTGTTGTGTATTGTTCGCGCCGCCCGGGCGTTCGCCGCCTGAGCGCTCCGTGTCGTCCGCGTGTACCCCGTCGGGGCGTCCCGCCGCGAGTGCCGCCTCAAGCGCCTCGCGGATCTTGCGCTCAGACAGCTTGCCGCCGGACTGCAGCAGCTCACCGTCGAGCGTGACGATCGGCGCGGCGGCCTCACCGTTTTCCACCATCGCCATCACCTCGGGATGCTCGAAGAACTGTTTGCTGAACAGATGCACGGTCTCAAAGCGCACCGCGTCTCCGAGGCGAGGCTTCAGTCGCCCGGCGAGCGCCTTCACCGCGTTCTCCCAGGTGTTCTCGCCGGCGCACTCGCCGGGCGGCGGCGCAAACACGCGCACTACGTGCTCGTTCGATTGATCGGCATCGCCCTGCATCGCTAACAGCACCCCGCTCCCATGCCGGGTCCGCACATCGGTCCCGGATCAAATCCTCCTCCCGAGCCGGTGCTCGAGAGGATACCGACCGCGCCGAAGATCTGCGCGGTTTCTTTTGAACCGCATTCCGGGCACTCCGGCTCGATGCCGGCCGCCTTCTCGGCGACCGTGGCGACTACATCGAACACCTGTTCGCATTCTTTACACCGGTACTCGTAGGTCACGTCTCACTCTCCTTTCGATATCGCCCTTAGCGGGCCGCTTCCGATTGGGACGCCGACGCGGCCACTGCAAACAACGCATCAGCGGCGCGCTCGATCATAGAAAGACCGGTAATCTCGGTCTCAAACAGCGGCATAACCGTCACCGGCATCTGAAAGCGCCGATTGATCTCCCCGAGGTACTTCTCCTGCATCTTCTTGCGGTTCTTGAAGTACTCGTTTGTGCAGTACTCGCTCTGCAACACCTGGTTGGCGACCACAAACTGCGTCTCGATTCCCGCAGCCCTTAGGTCCACCATCGCACGGTAGGCCTCGATCACCGGCGTCGACTCGGGGTACACCACAAACGCAAACGCGCTGCGCTCGGGGTCCTTCATCTGCGCGATGATACGGTCAAAGCGTGCCTGCGTCTCGCTCTTGACCTCGGAGCCCTCGCCGGTGGTGGTAACCATCATCCCCACTTGGTCGGAGTAGTCGAACGGCAGCTCGAGCAGTCGCAGCGTGTGCCCGGTAGGCGCGGTATCGAACACTACAATGTCGTACTCATCGCGCTCTACGTACCACATGAACTTATCAAACGCCGCCATCTCCTCGGTACACGGTGACTCGAGCTCCTCGCGCACCGCAACGAGCATATCCTCTGAGTACTTCTGCTTTGCATCGTCGAGAATGCGCGCCTTGTACTCCTCAACCGCCTTCTCTTGATCGATCATCACCGCATCGAGGTTCTCGGTCCCTGCGACCGGCGTGATCGAGTCGCCCACTCGCTGCTCGAGCACCTCGCCGATATGCGAGGCCGGGTCGGTGGTGAGAAGCAGCGTCTTGAAACCGAGCCGCCCGAGCGCGAACGCCGTGGCGCACGATACCGTAGTCTTGCCGACGCCGCCTTTGCCGGTGAAGAACACCGCCTTGGTTTTGCCCGCAACCGGTCGGATTGAGTTTACCAGCGACTCGGAGTCCTGCTCGACGTACTCCGCCGCGAGCTCTTCCACCGAACGCTTCAGGCTGAACCGCGCCGGGACCTCCCCGGCCTCCGAAAATAGATCCCGGGCGACGTGCCTGAGCCCTTCGAGCCCTTTGATCTCACCGTCGCGCTGATACATGCGCTTCACCGGCACCTTGAACTCGGTTTCAATGGTTTCGAGGTGGCGCTTCTGCATCTTGTAGCGGCTCTGAAAGAACGGATGCTCGCACACATCTTCAGGAAGCACGCCGTTGACGATCAAGCGTGTGTTCTTGACGCCGATCTCGGCAAGCTCCGCCGAGGAACGCTTTGTTTCGTAGATGGAGGTGGCTTCCGGCTGCAGCACGAAGGTGAACTCGGTACGTTCAGGGTCACCGAGCAAGCGCGTGGCCTCGTCGTACTTCACCTTGTTCTCTTGGATCGAGGCTACCGGCCCGATGCAGGTATTGCCGCTGCCTTGCGTGCTTTCCTCGATATGCTTGCTCCAGTCAACCGGAAGCTCGAGCAATCGCAGCGTATGCCCGGTCGGCGCGGTGTCGAAGATCACCACATCGTAGCCCCCGCCGTCGCGCCCGTTAGCTCCGTCCTGTCCGTCCTGTCGGTCGTCGGCGGTCATGAACTCGACGAACCGGTCGAAGGACGCGATCTCGGTGGTGCACGGCGAGTTAAACTGCTCCTCCATCACCTTGATCACGCTTTCCGGCATCACCGCGCGCATCGGAGCAAGTATGCGCTCGCGATACTCCTCGGTTGCTTTGTCGGGGTCTATCTCCATCCCCCAGAGATTCTCAACACCAAGCGGGCGGATGTTGTGCCCGATCTCGGTCTCGAATACGTCTGAGAGATTTGAGGCGGGGTCGGTTGTGACGATGAGCGTGCGTTTGCCCTGCTCGGCGTTGTGTACCGCGGTTGCGCACGCCATTGTGGTTTTCCCGACGCCGCCCTTACCTGAAAAGAAAACGTATTGTGTTTGGCTCACGAAGTTGCTCCTGTGTGGTGTCCTGTGTTTGGGTGTGCCTCTCGGGCGCCGTTAGGTCGTCGCTGTTTCGGGCGACGCAGCGTAGCTCACGAGCTCATCGAAGGTCGGAAACTCGCGCTGCTTCACCACTGTTCCGTTCACCGCCGTCACCGGCAGCACGTCGGTGCCTTGCTCCTGCAGCAGTGCCAAGACCTCAGGGTTCTCCATGAACTTCTGCCCCTGCTGCTGTAGGAGGTAGCGGTGCACCTCGATGCCGTGCTCGTTCTTGAGCTTCAAAACCGCCTCGTTTACATCCAGCAGGGCCGGGTCTATCGCGGGGCCACACAGGCCGCCCGCGCAGCACATCGGTGGGTCGAATATCTCTATTTGCACCTTATTGTCGGCATCGCTCATATCTGCTCTCCTTACATGCGGCATTCTGCATGCAATGTATGCATTTGCGTGCATATTGTCAACCGGGCCGAGCAAATTGCCGGCTTAATTCATTGGCTCCCGCGGCCTCGCCTGCGACCCGAGACGAGTAGCTGCCGTCTATGGCATGATGCCGGGTGAAAAGGAAGGAATAGCTGTGATTGACGACATCAAGCAGATCTTATTGGCACGAGTATACGACGTCGCGATAGAGTCACCGCTGAGTGCCGCGCCGAAGCTGTCGCGCGCAACCGGTACCGCGGTGTACCTCAAACGCGAGGATCTACAACCGGTACACTCCTTCAAGCTCCGCGGTGCCTACAATTTTCTTGCCGGCATGTCGCCCGAGGCGCGGCGGCGCGGCGTTATCGCCGCCAGCGCCGGGAACCACGCCCAAGGGGTTGCGCTCGGGGCCGCCAAGCTCGGAATGCGCGCGATCATCGTGATGCCGACGACCACGCCCGCGATCAAGGTGGAGGCGGTGCGCGGGCACGGCGCCGAGGTTGTGCTCGTCGGCGACAGCTTCAACGACGCCTACGCGCGAGCTCAGGAGCTCGAGCGCGAAACCGGCGCCACCTTCGTTCACCCGTTCGACGATCCGCTCGTGATCGCCGGACAGGGCACCATAGGTCGCGAGATTCTCGAACAGTTACCGGACGTGAGTCACATCTTCGTACCGGTGGGTGGAGGAGGCCTGCTCGCGGGAATAGCGCTGTACGTAAAGCAGCTGCGCCCGGAGATCAAGGTAATCGGGGTAGAACCGGCCGACAGCAACGTGATGCAGCGGTCGCTCGCGGCCGATGAGCGCGTGACCCTCGATCACGTCGGTATCTTTGCAGACGGCGTCGCGGTAAAGCGCGCGGGCGAGCACACCTTCGAGATTGCGCGCCGCTATGTCGATCGCGTGGTAACGGTAAACACCGACGAGATCTGCGCCGCGATCAAGGCGGTATTCGAGG
>SLBH01000346.1 GCA_007126415.1 Spirochaetales bacterium | reverse complement strand
ACCCCCGGTATCTTCTGCATAACCAACAGGCGCTTGGTGTTCCTTGCCAACGGCAGCTCCGGAGCGCGCCCCGAGGTTATTGAGTACCCCGCACTCACCTCCTACGATCTCAAACAAGGCGCCTCCTCAACCCGCATTCACGTGCATCACACCGGAGGGACGGTAGTACTCACCTCCACCCGCGCGACCGAACAGGTTGAGTCGTTCCTGGAAGATCTGCGGGTGAAACTCGCGGTGCAGTTAACCGAATCTACCGAGCAGCACCACGCTCCGAGTCGGCCCGCGGATGAAGCGCCGGCGACCGGCGTGCCGACGGACCACGCGCCTTCAGGCCACGAGCCTGCGGACAGCGCGCCTGCAGACGACGCGCCCGGGGGCGCTCCCTCGTCCGGAGACGACGAGCGCAATGAGAGCGCTCCAAACGACGCGCCGCCCGCGGAAGACACAGACGAGGCAGACGACGAGGAAGAGCCCGCCTGGAGGCTGCAGCTTACGCCTCAGGAAGCCAAGCTTCAGAACTTTAAGTTTCTGCACACCGAGTCGCGCAAACTGTTTCTCGAGGTCAACAAGTACAAGCAGTTCAACGGTGAGCCGGCCTTTCTGCAGCAGATGACCGACGATCTGATGTACGTTGCACATCTCTGTCTCGACGGCGAGTCACGTATCTCGGACGAGAGCAAACTGTTCGTCGCGATGACCTTCATGCCGCTTCGCCAGAACCTCATCAAGAATCGCGACCTCATCGTCGATCTCTTTCGCTACGAATCGCTGCCGCTGCATCAGCGTAAAGCGATTCTCTCGCACTGGAACCTCTTCGCGAACGAAATCCGTAAAGCCGAGCGCTATACCAAGGAAGCGAACGTGCTGCGATCGCTCGAGTACCTTAGACTCTACGATATGCAGGAGAACAGCTCGCACTTCGACAAGATGGCGGCGTTGTTTTACTCCTTCGCACAAGTCGTGATCAAGGCCGACGGTGTGGCCTCAGAGGCGCGTGCGCGGCGGCTGCAGCGAATACGCCGCGTCATCTACGGCGAGGATCAGGTCCGTGAAGCCGACTCGGGAGCGCAGCAGAAAAAACGCACCAAGCAGTCGGCGCGTATCCAGACGGAGGAGCAAGAAGAGACGCTCGAAGAGGTGATGGAACATATCGATCGTCTCATCGGGATGGCGAAGGTGAAGGAGCAGATACGCACCTTCGTGAACCTCATCAAGGTGCACCAGGAACGCGAGCGCAGAGGCCTGCCGGTCACTCAGTTTTCGATGCACGCGGTATTCCACGGTCCACCGGGCACCGGCAAAACCACGGTCGCGCGGTATCTCGGCAAGGTGTACAAGTGCCTGGGGTTGCTCAAGAGCGGGCACCTCATAGAGACCGATCGCGCCGGGCTCGTAGCGGGGTACGTGGGACAGACCGCGATACAGGTAAACGAAACCGTAGAGGAGGCGCTCGACGGGGTGTTGTTCATAGACGAAGCGTACGCGCTCAGCCCGGCCAATAGCCAGGGCAAAGACTTTGGACAGGAAGCGATCGATACCTTGCTGAAACGCATGGAAGACTACCGCGACCGGCTGGTGGTGATCGTGGCCGGATATCCGGATGAGATGCAACGTTTCATCGACTCGAATCCGGGGCTCAAGTCGCGCTTCAACCGCTATTTCTACTTCGACCACTACACGCCCCAAGATCTGATGAAGATCCTCGCGATCTTTACCGAAAACGCCTCGTTTACGCTTACAAAACCGGCGCGCCGTGCGGTGCTGAACCTCTTAACGACGCTCCATGAGTCACGCGATAAGAGTTTCGGAAACGGGCGGCTGGTACGCAATCTATTCGAGCGCATCGTCGAGAAACAGGCAAACCGGATCTCGACGATCTCTCCACTTACCGACGAAATTCTGTGCTCGATCACCAAGAAGGACATCCCGGACCACTCCGAGCTTGGCCCGCGAGCGGTGTAAGCGTCGGCCGAAGTCTGAAACAGGGCTCACCCTGCGGCTTCAGTTTTGGGCCACATTGGGATCATGATTTTGCAATCGTGATTACCGTTCGACGCGATCTCGGTTTTGGTGCTACTATGGTAGCTACCGCATACAGAACTGCAAAGGATATTTGAAGTGAATCGTATACTCGCAAAACAACAGCTTTCCGAGCACGTATTCCGCATACGCGTGGAGGCGCCGCTCATCGCCGAGGAGCGTGAGCCCGGACAGTTTGTCATCATACAGCTCGACAGCAACTTCGGCGAGCGTATTCCGCTCACCATAGCCGACGCAGACCAAGCCGAAGGATCGGTCACGCTGATCTTTCAAGCGGTAGGACGCACCACTCGCCGGTTGGCGGAACTGCGAGAAGGCGACGAGATCGCGAATCTCCTCGGCCCGCTCGGGCGCCCAACCGAGATTCGCCGCTTTGGGCGTGTGGTCGCGGTCGGCGGCGGCATCGGAGTTGCGCCGCTCTTCCCGATACTGCAGGCGCTCAAGGAGGCCGGAAACCACGTGACCGCGATCATCGGTGCGCGCACCCGCGAGCTCGTGATCCTCGAGGACGAGGTTCGCGCCGTGGCCGATGAGCTTATCGTCTGTACCGACGACGGTTCTTACGGGCGTAAGGCGCTCGTGACCAAACCGCTTGAGGAGGTTTGCTCCGCCGAGCCCGCGCCCGATTTAGCGGTTGCGATCGGCCCGCCGGTCATGATGAAGTTCTGCGTTGAGACGGTGCGGCCGTACGACATCCCGGTCATGGTATCGCTGAACACAATAATGGTGGACGGCACCGGCATGTGCGGCGGCTGCCGCGTAACGGTGGGCGGAGAGACCAAGTTCGTCTGCATCGACGGACCCGAGTTCGACGGTCGCGAGGTTGAGTTCGACAATATGCTCAAGCGGCTCGATGCATACCGCGAGCAGGAGCAGCAAGCACTCGAAAACTGCAAGATCGAGGAGATGCACAGATGAGCACCAAGACGTCGGAACAGCTGGAGGCCGAGGCACAACACCTGCTCGCCTCGTTTGAGGGCAAGGAGCTGACGCGTAAAGAGCGGTTGGCGATCCCGCAGCAAGAGATGCCGGCGCAGGACCCGAACGAGCGCCGTTTCACAATGTCGGAAGTGACCTACGGCTACAGCGAGGCGCAAGCTCGCGTTGAGGCCGCCCGCTGCCTCCAGTGCAAAAACGCTCCCTGCATCGAGGGGTGCCCGGTCCGCATCAACATCCCGGCGTTCATTCAAGCAATCGAGGACCGCGAGTACAACCAGTCCATCTCGATTATTCGCGAAACCAACATCCTCCCGGCGATCTGTGGGCGCGTGTGCCCCCAGGAAAACCAGTGCCAGGAGGCGTGTACCGTCGGAAAGGTCTTCAAGGACCCGATGCAGTCGGTCTCGATCGGGCGGCTCGAGCGCTTCGTCGCCGACCGTGCGCGTGCGTCCGCCGGTCAGGACGCCCCGGCTGTGAAACCCGAGACCGGGAAACGTGTCGCGGTGATAGGAACCGGGCCCGCGAGCATCACCGTGGCGGCCGACCTCCGCCGCGAGGGCCACGCGGTCACGATGCTCGAGGCGTTTCACCGCCCCGGAGGGGTAATGGTGTACGGAATCCCGGAGTTTCGCCTGCCGAAGGCGATAGTCGACGAGGAGATCGAAACGCTCAAGCATATGGGCGTGGAGATTCGCACGAATTTCTTGGTTGGGCGCACGCGCAAGCTCAAAGACCTGATCGCGAAAGACGGCTTCGACGCGATCTTCATCGGCAGCGGAGCGGGGTTACCGAAGTTTCTCGGGATCGAAGGCGAGAACCTCGTCGGCGTGTTCTCGGCAAACGAGTACTTGACGCGCAGCAACATGATGAAGGCCTACGACCGCGAGCGTGCGGATACCCCGATCTTCCAGCCGCGCAAGGTGGCGGTATTTGGTGGCGGTAACGTCGCGATGGACGCAGCCCGCACCGCGGTACGCCTCGGAGCGGAGGAGGTCAACGTCATCTATCGCCGCACCAGAACCGAGATGCCCGCGCGCGTCGAAGAAGTTGATCACGCCGAGGAGGAAGGCGTTCGCTTTCATTTCCTTCGAAGCCCCAAGCGCATTCTTGGAGATGAGCGCGGGCGCGTGGTCGGGATCGAATGCCTGTCGTACGAACTCGGCGAGCCCGACGACTCCGGCCGCCGCCGGCCGGTTGTTATACCGGACAGCGAGTCGGTGATTGAGGTCGACACCGCCTTGGTCTCTATCGGGAACGACTCTCATCCGCTGATCACTCAGACGACGCCCGAGCTTGAGACAAACAAATGGGGTAACATCATCACCGATGACACCGGCAGAACCTCTATGGAGCGGGTATACGCCGGCGGCGATATCGTTCTCGGCGCCGCGACCGTGATTCTCGCGATGGGCGAAGGTCGCAAGGCGGCGGACTCAATCCATCGGGAGCTCAGCGGCACCTGAAGCGGCCGAGAGCCGACCGAAAGCCGGAGGAGCCGAGCGACGCGGGGGGCGGCGCCCGGGACCGGTGGCGCGCCGGCGGCGGCGCTGTTTACCGCTCGCCACATTCGAGCTATACTTTCGGCATGGGAAAAACAATACTCGTTTCTAACAGACTGTCTACCTCGGTAAAAATGGAGGACGGTACACCGGCGTTTACGCCGAGCGTGGGGGGGCTCGCTACCGGGCTGAGCTCGTTGCACGCCAAGGAGAACAGTCTTTGGATCGGCTGGAGCGGTATCGCCGAGGACGATATTAGCCCCGAGCTCTCACAAGAGATCGAGCAGATTCTGCGCAAAGATCACAAGAGCGTGCCGGTTCCGTTGACGCATGAAGATCTCGATCGTTTCTACTTTGGATTCTGCAACAATATCATCTGGCCGCTGTTTCACTACTTTCCCAGCTACGTAGAGTACGACAACGCTCTCTGGGAGTCGTACAAAGCGGTGAACGAGCGTTTCTTTCGGCGCGTGTCGGAGTTTGTGGAGCCCGACGACTACGTCTGGATCCACGATTACCAACTCCTGCTCCTGCCCGATCTCATTAAGGAAGCATTTCCGGATGTGAAAATCGGTTTTTTTCTGCATATCCCGTTCCCGTCGTACGAGCTGTTCCGCCTACTCCCGTGGCGCCACGAGATTCTCACCGGCATGCTCGGGGCCGATCTGATCGGTTTTCATACCTATGACTATGCGCGACATTTCTTAAGCAGCGTGCGCCGTATCACCGGTTTCGAGCACAGCATGGCCAAGATTATGCGCCAGCACCGCTTGATCAAGGTAGACGTCTTCCCGATGGGCATTGACTACGAGAAGTACGCCCAGGCTCCGCAGCGCCCCGAGGTTCAGGCCAATATCGCGCGCATGCGCGAGGAGCTCGGCGGACAGCGTTTGATCCTCTCGGTAGACCGCCTTGACTATAGCAAAGGCATCATTCAACGCCTGCGCGGGTTTCTGCGGTTTCTTGAAACACACTCCGATTATCACGAAACCGTAAGCATGGTTATGATCGTTGCGCCGTCGCGCACCCAGGTCCCGCAGTACGGCGAGTTGAAGCGCGAGATAGACGAGCTCGTCGGCGAAATCAACGGCACCTACGGCACCATCGGCTGGACGCCGGTTGTGTACTTCTACCGCGCCTTTCCGTTTGAAGAGTTGACGGCGCTCTACTACCTTGCCGAGATCTTGCTCGTTACCCCAATTCGCGACGGCATGAACCTCATCGCGAAAGAATACATTGCCGCGAACACCGAGAAGAACGGTGTAGTTGTGCTCAGCGAGACCGCGGGTGCAGCGCGCGAGCTGGGCGAGACCATCATGGTCAACTCAAGCAATATCGACCAGATCGGCGATAGCATCCATACCGCGCTCACGCTGCCGACAGACGAACGCCGCCGCCGCAACGAGCGTATGCACGATCGCTTGCGCCGCTACAACGTGATGCAGTGGGCGCACGACTTCATGGATAAACTCACGACAACACCGGAGCTACAGAAGCCGTTCCTCGCAAAACGGATCACGCCGCAGGTCTCGGGCCGCATCGTGGCCGATTATCGCAATGCAAAGCGCCGACTCCTGCTGCTCGACTACGACGGCACGCTCAAGAGCTTCACCGAGCGTCCCGAGCAGGCCACCCCCGACGAGCACATACGCGATATACTCGCGCGGCTGGGGGCCGACGAACAAAACGAGGTTGCGGTGATCAGCGGTCGTGGTAAGCAGTTCCTCGACGAGCATCTCGGTGCACTCGATATTACGCTGATCGGCGGTCATGGCGTCTGGATGCGCGAGGCCGGGGGCGACTGGCGAGTCATCGAGCAGATCAATAGCGACTGGAAAGACACGATTCTGCCGATCCTTCAGCTGCACGTCGACAGAACTCCGGGCGCCACGGTCGAGGAAAAAGAGTTCTCGCTCGCCTGGCATTATCGCCGCGCCGAACCGGAGCTCGCGGCCGTGCGCCTCGCCGAGCTCAAGGATGCGCTTCTCAGCCTCACCAGTAACCTCGATGTCTCGATCCTCGAAGGCAACAAAGTACTCGAGATCAAGAACTCGAACATCAACAAGGGGCGTGCGGCGACCGCGTGCTACGCAAAAGACGAGTGGGATTTCGTGATCGCGATCGGTGACGACTGGACCGACGAGGACATGTTCGCGGTGCTACCTGAAGACGCCTACACCATCCGGGTCGGGGCCGTTGTCTCGAACGCCACGTATTTCTTGAACTCGGTCGACGAGGTTCGAGAGATGCTCGATAGCTTTCTCGCTTGAACTCACAGGAATGCGAACATCGTCACGAAGCCGAACAGGAAAATGAAACTCGCGCCTGCGAGCTCGATCGCGGTGTGCAGCATGTGACCGCCTCGGCGGTCGAGCCGGCGCGCGATGTTACGCTTGAACACGATCGTCAAGACCGCAACCGCCGACAGCGCGATCGCGATTCCCACCGACATCGAAACGATCGCGACGATCCCCACGCGTATCAGCCCCAGAGAGAGCGTGAACAACAGCAGCAACGTAGTGCCCGGACAGGGAACAATGCCGGTCGAAAGCACCAACGGGAAAAATCGCTCGCGCGGTATCCGCAGTCGCTCGGCCTGAGCGCCGGACAGTTCTGCATCCGCCCCCTCGACGGCCGCGCCCAGGTTCAGCTCGCGCCCTACCCTCGCGGCGACCGCGTTGCGTCGCGCATCTCGCAGCTGCTTCAGCTTCACAAGCACGAATGCAAGCCCCACCAGCATAATCAGCCCCGAGCTCACCGCTTGCACCCGTGACCCCATCAGCACCACGGTTTGACTCAGCGCCCCGTCGACGAGGAAGTACACTCCGGCGATGATCGCGACCGCCGACAGCGCGTGCATGAGCGCAAACAACACGCCCGCGAGTACTCCGTGGAGCACCTCGGCGTCCTCCGAGAGATAGTACGAAACAATCACCGTCTTGCGATGACCGGGTAAGAACGAGTGCATTAGCCCGTACAGGAACGACGCGCCGATTACCGCAACCCAGGCTCGCGGGTTACCGGTAGTGGCGCCCATCTCACGAATGAACGCGGTCAAGCGTGTGTTTAGCTCGCGTTGCAAGCGAAGCAACCATGCCGGCGCCCCGGAGAGCGCTGCACCGCTTGCCCCCTCGGCCGCCGGCGCGCCGAAACGCCCCGCGTCTCCCGGGCGCCCCTCGGAGGGTTGTTCCTGCGGCGATTGCGGTTGCGACGGGTCTCCGAAAAACGGATTGGGTTGCGCCTGCAACACCGCGCCGCCGGCGAGCACCGCGAACACCACCATCAGAACCGCCACAAACGATCGTCTCATGAAACATCCTTCCGGCAGGCTTCGAGGCGCGTCCGCAGATTCTGCTCATCGAGATTGTTTCCGATAAACAGCAACGCGGTATGCCGCTCCTCACCACGCTTCCAGGGTGAGGCATGAAGGTTGCCGCGCCGCCCGACGACCTGTAACAGCATCTTGTGTTTCCGGCCGTCCTTGCCGTCGAGGTAGATGTACCCCTTTGCACGAACCAAGCCCGCCGGGAGATCACCGAGTAACTCACGAAGCCCGTCGATGCGCAGGGGGGCCTCCGACTGAAACAGTACGCTGTGAAGCTCTGCGTGGCGTAGTTTGACTGCGCTGTACTCCAGCTCGAGGTCCGACCGCCGCCGGCCTTCGTACCCATGGCCGGCAAACAGCGGCTCGAGCGTCTCAGCGCTCTCAAACGGCACCAGGCGCGCCCGCGGAGCGATCTCGCGGATTTGTTCTATCGCCACGTCGCGACGGTCGTCGTCGGTCTCGCCCTGCCGTGACATCAGCACGATATCGGCGTGTTCAAGTTGTGCGCGCACCGTCTCGTACTCGGGCAGCAGCTCTTGAAAGCGTGCGAGGTCTACAACCGTGATCACCGAGTCTAGAAATGCTCCCGCCGCGATCGCACGCTTGTTCAAGGTTTGCAGTATAGGCAGCGGATCCGACATTCCCGAAGCCTCGAGCAGCACCCGGTCGAGCTCGCCACGATAGGCGAGCAGCGTCTTGAGCGCTCGCCCGAGATCTCGTCGCGTGACGCAACACATGCATCCTCCCGAAAGCTCAACCACCTCGTCGACTCCTGCATCGATTATGGAGCTCTCGAGAGCAACCTCCCCAAACTCGTTGACCACTACCCCGAAGCGGTGCTCAGAAAAGCGGGAGATGATTTCATTGATGAGGGTACTCTTGCCGGCGCCTAGAAAACCGGTTATGAGCGTTACCGGAACGCGGCGTTGCATTTACTCCTCTCCCGGTTCGAGCAGCGGCGCGGTGTGAAACACATGCAGATCCAGCAGCGCTTTCACACGCGCCAAATACTCGCGCAACTCGGTTCGGATGCCCCAGATGCGTGAGACGCCCTGCGCATTGTACCCGATCGCGGATACCTCGTACTCGGCGGCGATATACAACGCACGCTCGTTATGAAAGCGCTGGGACACAATCACGACGTCGTCGAGCCCGTACACATGCTTTATTCGGGCAACCGAGTCGAGCGTACTGAGGCCCCCGTAATCCATCATGATGGCGCTGTCCGGCACCTGGCGCGCGAGCAGCGCGTCACGCATCGCGGCGGGCTCGTTATAGGATGCGTGACGCCTATCGCCGCTCGCAAGAATCCGGGTCACGCGCTCGTTGTGGTACAACTCCGCCGCCGCCTCAACGCGATGCTCGAAGTACGGGTTGGGCTCGCCGGAGCTCAAGAATCGACTGGTTCCGAGCAAGACTGCGACCTCACGCCGCGGGACGGCTCCAATCTCGGAGTATAAGCGGTCACGGGTTTGCCCGGCGATGTAATGTCCGGCAAACACAACCGCGAGGAAAGACCCTAAGAGCGCAAGCTTAATACACAAAAGAACGATCGTTAAGCGGTTCTTAATCACGCGTGAGGCAATCCGTTTTCACAGAGTTGAGGCATTATGCCTCGTTCGTTGACCGTCGTTAGCTCTCGCTCCCCCGTAACCGGTACAGCGTCTCGATAGCCTTAAGGCGTACGGCCCGAAGGTACGCTCCGTGAGCCGCGATGTCAAGCACCGCATCGATCACGAGTAAGTCGTCTACACCGTTGTTGTTAGAAGCGATGCGTTCGAGCGCGAGCAGTGACGCGTACGCGAGGTTGTTGTCGGGGTTGGTGCGACTGCTTTGATTGCGAAGCACCATGGCGATCTCGTTAGTAACCTCGTTGTTCTCGTTCTCGCCGAGAAGCCCTAAGGCGTAAACCGCCTCGGCGAGCACCATCGGCTCCTCGTCGGAACGCAATACTTTGACCAGAGCGTCTTGCGCACCGCTGCCCCCGACCTCGCCGAGCAGTTGCGCGGCCGATCTGCGAATCTCGGGATAGCTGTTCACAACGGTGCTGCTTCCGTGTCGTGTCTGGCGCGCAGTCCCCTCCAGCGCGAGCCCACGCAGTATGGGTACGATCTCGGGGTTATCTTCGGTTATGCGCCCGTCTTCGAGCATCACTCGTACCGTCTGCAGCGCCAACGCCTTTGTTTGCCGATTGGACGAACGCGCCTGACTACCGATAATGCGCATATCCACATCTTGCTCGAGGTACAGTTCCTCTATGGTAAGCGGTCCTTCGTTCTCGGACGAGTCGTCGTCCTGCCCCACCAAGGCAGCAGGCATCCCCAGCAGGAACACCGCTCCCAATACTACAGTAACAACACGGTACATCACGTTCTCCCCCTAATCCCGTCCATAATTCTTAATTACCTACACCAACAAGACTACAACTAATAATAGTCAATTTTCCAGTCGTTGTTGTCTCTTTTCAGCTGATACAGCAGAATCTCTTGCCCCCGAACCTCCATGAGAGCCTCCACGTGGTCATCATCGAGAAACCGCAGATCGTCGAGTCGCGCGTTCGCCCGGCTCGGAACTACCACGTACTGGAAATAGTCCTGGAGATCCTCCAGTACCACCGACCGTCGCTGTAACACCGGACTCTTTGAGCGTTCACGAAGCGTGTCGGGGTCGGAATGTACCTGCACGAACTCATCGCTCAGCAGTTCGCGCCACCCTTCGTAGTCGCGATCGGCGATGAGTTGGTTGAGGTGAGTGATCACTTGCTCTACCTCGTCAAAAGTTTCATCGTAAAGCTCCTCGGTGACCTCAAACTCTTCGTCGTCGTCGGCGGGTTCGGGATCACGCTCCGGCTCGGGCTCGGGCAGAGGTTCGGGTGGCTCATCGGTAGGGGCCGGCTCGGGCTCCGGCTCGGGGGCTTCAACTTCGGATGGGTGGGCTTCGGGCTGGGGCTGGGGCTGGGGCTCGGCGGGGCTTTCGCAACCGCTCAGGAACATCAAGAACACCCAGAAGCAGCCGGCGAGGAGCATCAGCCGTACGGATTCTCGTTGCAAAGCAACACGAAATGTCCTAAGCGGTGTTCGATTCATTGTTTTACCATTCCTAATGGTATACACCACCGTCACCGCTGTCAACGTGAAACGGATACGGTGAAACCGATACTGCGGTCACACCTGCACACCGCGCAACGCGTCCCAACGCGTCCCGACGCGCCGACACGGCTGCGAAATGCTTGCACTCGGTGATAAAGGCGGATAGTATCGTGGTAACCAACTCGAGGAGCGGGAATGGCCGACAGCAGCGAAGTTGCCAAGATTCTCGGCATCTGTGTACGCAAACTGCAACAGCCGAGACTGTCGTTTCAGCAGTTTTCGGCATTCGTCGAGCGCTACACCGAACGCTACGCCGAAGAGTATCCTCAACTCAAGGAACTGCAGAGCAATGCCGAGGAGAAGCTCCATCGGCACCTTGCTACGCTCCACGATCAGGGCCTCTGCGCCCTATCTCGTGACGGCGAGCGTATCCTCGAGATTGTCTATACGCAACACTACTTAACAATAGTTGACAAGGCGTATGAAAAACTGCACCAACAGCCGGAACGTCTTTTTCCTAGTGAAGAGAATCTCGCGCTTGAGGCGCCTGAGCACATCATTGTACCACTGGATATAACTGCCGATCTCGTTACCTGGCTCGAACGCGGCGACGAACGCCCTTGCCTGCTGCGTGTGATCTTCCCCGAGAATGTCCCGAACATTATCGCGACATCGGCTCTCTTGGGGCGGCCGCTGATCGTGTACTCGCTCCAGAGAATCCGCCTGTATTTTCGAAGTGAAAAGAACGCAAGCTACGTGCAAAGCAAGCTACGGACCGTGTTCCGTGGACGCGAGATGGCGCTACGCGACATCATCAACGGTATTCTTACGAACCCCGACTCGGTCCTGCCCTCGGTAATGGAGCCCGATGAGTTTAGCTTTTATTTCTGGGCTCAGTTGACCAACATGCTCGTAAAGGAGTTTCAGCAGAAAAAGGAGCGTCTGGCGGAAGAAGAAGCAGTACTGCAAGCCGCCCACCTTTTGGGGTATCACGCGGTGTTCTACAAGGGACGCAAGCAAAAACATCGCGATATAGAGCTTGCGCGAAAAGTGCTCGAACGGCATCTCAACCAGTCCCCGTTTGCATACAGCATCAGCGAGATTTACAGCTTTGGTGACGACAAGGGCGTGCCGATCACAAAGAACCTTTCGCATGAGCGCATTCTGAACTACCTGTCCGAACACACGCAGTCGTCTTCCGACGATTCTTTGCCCGACATTATTCGAACGAGAACGCACGAAAACAAAGACTACTACCTCCGCAAGGAGTACGTAATTCCTGTGGTTGCTTCCGGTATCAATCAGGCCTCGGACGAGTTCAAGCGTCTCATCGTGCACCACTGGACCGCCCTGTTAAAGGCCGACAAGAAGATGCGTGCGATGCACGACGACGAAGCGTTTGAGCGGTTGCTCGAGACGAATCTCAAAGCTCGCTACCCGATCATCACCGCGCTCCTGAATTCGAGTTTGTTACTGCTCGCTGAGCGGGAAACCGCGGGGGGCGGCGGGAACTCCCGCACCGTAATCAACCGCGTCGTAGACCGCAAAACGCGTGAGTTGCATAGCCTCGCTGAGATCCTTGAACTCGACCGCAAAACGCTCTATCAAGACGCACGGCTTATGCTGCCGTTTTGGCAGGTTGTTCCGGGCTTGGCAGGCGTTGTGCGTTTGCTGAAACGGTTTCTGTTCGGGGGTGGAGAACGCCGCGAGGACCGGCGCGCTGCCGGCGGGAGCGAGGGAGCGATGGTGCTTTCGCAGAACGCCGACGCGGGTGAACACCCGGAAGACCCCGCCGCGTCGGGAGTGAGCAGCGAGGAGACTGCGGCGCGGCGTCAGCGCTCGGGAGCCGGCTCGGTGCGTTACCAGAAAGCCATCAGAGATTTGACGCGCGAGTACCTCGGTCCGGACGGTGACCTAGACAGCGCGCTCGCCGGGTCGATCGAGCAGTGGAACCCGCTTCTCGACGCCACAGCAAAGAAAAACCTTGTTGAGGACGTGAACGCACTCGTCCGCGACTTCCTGCGACGCATGCGCGTACTCACCCGCAACATGCCCCCCGACAAATCTCGCATTCACGCTATGGCTGAGCAACTCGCCAAGAATGACGCGTTCAAGGAGATCAAGCGAAAACGCGAGTTCCAGCGTTATCTGGAGCTCTATATGCTGAAGCTGCTTTCCAAGTCTCGCGGCGGCTGACCGGAACTAACCGGTTTAAGCGATGTGAGCGCGCGCCCGCTGCGCGCGGGCCCGCCGCGCGCTGTGTGCGCTGTGAGCACGGTGTGCGCAGGCGCGGAACCGTCGCGTGTTAAGGTCTAACGAAGAACTTCAGAGAGCGGCAGCTCCCCCATGAAGCTCAGTTGCTCAACGCAGGCGTTGAAGATCTTCATGCAGGTGAGCGCGTCGTCATGCGCCCGATGCGCCGAGCCCGGTTCAACGCCGAGGTGCTCCGCTAAAGCCTGCAGGCTGTAGCTTCGTCTTCGCGGAAAGGCTTTCTGTGCCAAAGCTTGCGTATCAATGATAATGTTCTGGATTTCGGGTAACGAGTACGTCTGAAGCGCGGCTCGCAGAAACCCCATATCGAACTCCGCGTTATGAGCAATCAACACGCTCTCGCCGGCAAATCGCAAGAAATCGGGCAACACAACCGCAACTTCCGGAGCAGTTGCGATCTGCTCGTTACTCAGTCCGCTGACCGCTTGTGCGTCGGCTGAGATCTTTATCCCGGGATTTGTAAGGGCCTGAAAGGTATCGACCACCTCACCACTACGAAACTGCACCGCTCCAATCTCCACGATGCCGTCGCTAACCGGATTCAGACCGGTGGTCTCGAAATCAAACGCGGTAAAGGTGATCTCGGCTACCGAGGTGTTCTCGTTCATCCCCACTCTCCCCTATGCAGTCATGAGGTCTCGGTATCGATGAAGGACTCGATCTCGTCGCGGATCGCCGCTACTTTTGCAGCAACCGCCGGCCGCGCCTCGGCGAGTTCCTCGCCGGGCGCGCCGGCACAGGATGTGTAGAACTTGATCTTCGGCTCGGTTCCCGACGGACGCGCGCTGATAATGGTTTCGTCTTCAAGGATGAACTGCAAGACGTTGGATCGCGGAAGGTCGATATCGGAGCGCGTTTCCCCGCTCCGTAGGTCGGTAGTACTGCCAGCCTGGTAATCGCGTACCTCCACAACCGCTAGGCCGCCGAACGAACGCGGCGAGTTGGCCCGCAGCTTACGCATCAGCCCGTCCATCGTTTCTCGCCCTTGCTGGCCCTCGAAATAGCGCGACAAGGTGGATTCTTCAAAGTAGCCGAAGGTCCGGTAGATCTCGTGCAGGCGGTCCAAAATACTGCGGCCTTGTGAGTAGTGATACGCGGTCATCTCTGCACACAGCAAAGCCGCGGCGACCGCATCCTTGTCGCGCACCTCGGTGCCGATGAGGTAACCGTAGCTCTCTTCGTCGCCCATGATGAACTGAGGACCGTCGGTACGAGATTCAAAATCACGAATCAAAGCCGCGATATGCTTGAATCCGGTGAGCGTGTCGTAACACTCGGCGCCGTAATGCTCAGCAACACGACGCTGGAGATT
>SLBH01000064.1 GCA_007126415.1 Spirochaetales bacterium | reverse complement strand
CTCGGCTCGGCGAATCAGCTGCTCGTTCCGAGGCTGAGGTCGCCGTGAATCTTCAGCAGGCGGCCGTCGCGTACAAGCTCGAGGTCGCGGTCGGGAAAGTAGCGCGGGAGGAGTTCACGGACCCGCTCGGCGGCGGCTTCGTCGATCTCGTCTTCTACTTCGTCGGGTACATCCCTCAAGGTGACGATCGCAACATCGACGACGTATCCGCGCCCGTACTCCGAGCCGTAACCGGCGCTGAAACTCGCCCCAACGCTGAAAAGCCCCGAGTGTTCTTTGTTGGCGGTCTCGCCGTGCTCGCTGCGTGCCGGATGCAACGGATAACGGTCGCCGTAGCGTTGCTCGAGGTAGTCGTCGACCTCGTCGAACAGCCGCTTGAGACGGTCGTCGAATCTTTTATGTGCCGGGGTCTTCATCTCGGTTCGCTCCTTTTCCGTCGCCCTTGTCGGCGGTAGGGGCGTCGGCGGATTCTCAGAACCACCACGACAGCGTGAGACCGGCTCGGTAGACGGCAATGCTGTCGGCTCTGCTTCTGCTTCTGTCGTCGTCATCGATCTCGCGATCGGTGAACTCCAGGAACCCGTGTAACTCGATATGCCCGGCCGGGGAGAACACGAGCACCGGCCGAACGGTCGTGTACCACGACCCCTTGCCGTTATCATCGTGCTCGTCGAACGGCCGGTCGGTGGTGCGTTCGGCCTCTACTCCCAGCCGCGACAGCATGAGCGGCGGCTCATAGCCGAGAAACGCGCTCAGCGTGCCGCACCACCCGGGCCCGCGTCGCCCGGTCATACGATACTCATAGTACTCCGCGTCGCTTCCGAGCAGCGTCGTGCGCGTGGTCTGTGCGCCGAGACGGGCCACGAGAGCGAACCACTCACCCGCCCCGAAGCGTCGTGCGTCGAGCCGCAACTCGGCGCTTGCGTATGGCTTGAGCAGTATCGCTCCGTGCGGGTCGTCGTCGAGCTTCCCGTCGGCGCCGGCGGTGCGTAGCCCTTCGGTGTCGCCATCAAGCGACCAGCCGGTAGCGGCGCGGGCTCCTAACGCGAGCTCGAGCGCCGAGATCGGCCGTGCGAAGCCGGAGAGACTCAGCTCACCGTGCGAAGCGCCGGCCGCAACACCGAGGCGCACCCCGGTGTAGTTTTCAAGCATCAGTGGCTCGGAGGTGGTATGGAGTCGACGAGCGCGCTCATGGGTCAGGCGTGCTTCGTACTCGGCTAACGAGCTCGCGAACAACGCCAAACGCGTCTTCCTGTACGAGCGGTGCGGGTTGGGGTCGAGTGTGTCGCGCGCGGCGAGCCCGTTACTCTCCGGCGTCACGGCGATTGTCGGCGATGTCTCCCACTGCTCAACAGCTTCGGCGACAACCTCGACGGCAGCCGAGACCACGGTCTCGTGATCGGCGCCGGCTAATTCTTCGGCGCGTGAGTGGGGGCGCACCGAGGCGGGCAGGAGATTGCGGTAGGCGAGTACGCGTCCATAATTGATGAGCTCATCCTCGGCGCCGACGATAATCGCGGTAGGGCGAGCGATGCGGTTGAACTGCGCTTGGGGCGCCCGCGGGCGAAACGCAAGCGCGACGTTACGGCTGACGCCCGAGAGCAGCTGCGGATCATCCTCGATCTCGTGCGCGGAGCGGTAGAACTCGAGCGCGGTCTGTCGTCCTCCTATCACGCCCGCAGTGGCCGCCGCTAAGACGTACGGGCGCTTGAGATGGTTCTCGACGTTTTCTACCGCGGCTGTCTCGGTGGTGGACCGGGCGCCGAGCTTCGGCGCGAGGAAGATATAGCCGGAAGGCTCGCGTCGGCCCGGGTAAACCGCGTAGTTCGTGAGCAAGCCCGCTGCGTCGGAGTGGCCGAGGAGGTACACCGCGAGGTCGGTCTCGCTTCGGATCGAGTCTTGGAGCTCTCTGATGTCGGTCAAGAGACGGTTTATCGAGGGCGAGCGTCCGTCGCCACCGTCCGAGGCGCCGTGGCCCCGGATGTCGACGAGGTACACCGCGAGGTTGTGCTCGGCGCTGAGACGCTCCGCGAGGTTGCGGTACTGCGGCCGTTGGGCGTGCGCTCCCGCGCGGTGATACAGGATAATCGCCGCATCGGGGGCTTGCGGTTCGTACGCAACGTACGCGAGGGTGCTGCCGTCCGAGGCGGTGATCGTCCGGCTCTCACCGTGGATCGGTTCCTCGGCCGGGAGCGACGGTGTCCCGGAGAGCAGCATCACGCCCGCGACGACCGCGATCATCACCCGCGCTGCACGGGACCGCGCACGCGACCGCGTATAGAAGGACTGCGCACGGGAGCAGCGCTGCGTGCTACCGGAACGCGGCGTACAACAGGGAGGTTGGGCGTTGGGACCCGGTTCTTGTCGTGCTATCTTGATGGGTAACGAGCTCACGTGCCGGTGTCCTGGTCGGGGTTGTATCCGAACAGCATGCCTATCACGACATCCGGCAACCGGCGCAGATGTGGTTTTGAAAGTCGGGAGAGGTTGTCGGAGAGGCTGTAGTTGCTGATCTCGATGTACTCATCGACGGCCTCGAGTACGGTCCGCAGGCGACTTCGTTGGAGTTCGTCGAGCCAGTTGGGGGTCTGTCGCAAGCGAGCGCAGAGCTTGCGATAATGCGGAAGGCAAAAGCCGGCCGAGTCTTCGAGCGCCTGCCGTAGTTCAGCGTCGTGAAGATACGCCTCGGTTGTTTTGAGATACTGCTGCTCCGTTTCCTCGAGCAGCCGGCAGAGCGAGCATTGCGACCCGGCGTCCGGCGGGGTTCCGCCTTCAAGAGCGCGCGCGATCAGCTCACGGTGGGTGATTACGATCGCGAGGCGGTCTTGTTTTGCGAGGAACGCGTGCTCATGATATGCGCAGAAGCCGTAGTTGCGGTCAAACTCGGCCCGAAACCCGCGATCGTTCACACCTTGGTACACCAGCGACTCGAGGTAGGCCTCGAGCGCGTTGGCGCGCAGCCGGCAGAGCGGGCATTGCTGGGAGCCGCACGCCTCGGTGAGCTTGAAAAACGGCAGGTGTTTCGCCGGTGGTTCGGAAGCGTGCGACGGCGAGCCGCTGCGGGTTCGCAGCAACCGGCTCGGAAGCAAACGGTGAAAAGCGGCCTTTAGCGTACCGGTCATACCGATCAGTGTAACGCGTTCGGGGCGGTGAGGTATACTACGGATGAGAAATTGAGCTGCTCGCGTGGAGGATTTGGGTGCCGAGACGTAATCAAAAAAAAGGATCGCCGCCGATTGCGACGCTTGTGGTGGCGCTTGTGACGGCTCTCGTGTTGTTGGGACTGCCGAGCTCGGCCGACCTCCCGGCCGATACCGGCTCGGACCGGTTTCGCGAGCAGATTTTCGAGGCCGAACGGCTTCACAACCTCGACCGCCACCGCGATCTGCTGACTCTGCTCGAGAAGCTGGAGGACGACGCCCGCAGCGTGCTCGGGCGCGCCTTAAATCAACGAGAGCAGTCCGGCGTTCTGTGGCGCCGAGCCCGCGCTGAGTTTATTACACTCGAGTTGCGCTATCGAGCCGGCGAGCTTGGCTCGGATGCGTTCGCGCAACGGGTCGATGCCGTGATCGAGCTAGCCGAGGAGGCTCGTAAGCTGCATCCCGAGGCGGCCGAACCGCGCTTCTGGCACGCGGCCGCGGTTGCGTTGCGTGCCAAAGAGGAAGGCCGCTTGCGCGCGTTGCGCAGCATGCGCGATGTGCGGCCTCTCATCGGCGAGGCGCTCGAGCGCGACCCTGAACTGGCCGACGCCCACTTCCTTATGAGCCGCCTCTACCGAGAGCTACCGGGTCGCCCGCTCTCGTGGGGAAGCGACCGGGCCGCGGTCTCGAGCGCTCGGCGGGCGGTGGAGCTGCATGAACGCGCGCGTGACCGTGAGCGCTCGGCAGGGGATGAGTCGCCGGTGTATTACGCGTTTTATCTTTCTTTGGCCGAGAGCCTTGTGAGCCGCGACTGGGATGCGCGCGAGCGCCGCGAGCGCCGCGAGGAGCTGCTTCGCGACTACCGAAGAGCCGAGAGTGAGATCGAGCGCGCCGCGGCGTACGAAGCGACGCTCGATCTGCAGAGTATTTCCGATCGTGAGGAGGCGACGCGGTTGGTAGAACGTGTACTCGAGCAACTATCGGAGGTGGTCTCT
>SLBH01000179.1 GCA_007126415.1 Spirochaetales bacterium | reverse complement strand
GCCAAGGGCACAACTTTTCGTACATCTTCTACCAAACCGAGGATCTGCCGGCGGCCGTCCAGGAGTTTTTCGAAAAATCAATTTGGCGTGATGCCGGCGTGCCGCGCGTGGATGCCAAGAACGTTACCAAAACCATTCTCGAGAACTTCAAGCGCGTGTTGAACGAGACGACGAGTTCCGAAGAATAACACTCGCGTCACTGAGCAAGCAAAAAAAACCCAGCCGAGCGGCTGGGTTTTTTGTTGCATGCGAGGGTGCGTTGACGGCACCCTCCCGGCACTCAGCCTTCGGTCTCGGCGCTTCCGGGCCGATCGGCGAGGTACTTGTAGGTGGCATACTGTTTCTTGACGTGCGTGCGCGTAGCATCAAGATAGCGCGCCGCGAGTTCCGGTTCGCTGGTTTTCAAGCTGCGGAACCGAATCTCCTTGTACATGAAGTCCTCCACATCGGTAGACGGCGCCTTGCTGTCAAGCTGGAGCGGGTTCTTGCCTTGGTCCTCGGACAGCGGGTTGTAACGGAACAGCGGCCACATGCCTGATGTCACGATGGCTTTACCCTGTTGGAGGCCCTTCGACATATCGATGCCGTGTGCAATACAGTGCGAGTAGGCGATGATGATCGAAGGTCCGTCGTAAGCCTCGGCCTCCTGGAACGCCTTGAGCGTTTGAACGCGGTTGTAGCCAAGCGATACGCGAGCGACGTAGACATAGCCGTAGCTCATCGCCATCATGCCGAGATCCTTCTTCTGGATCGACTTGCCGCTATACGCGAACTTGGCGATTGCGCCGGTCGGCGTTGCTTTCGACATCTGTCCGCCGGTATTGGAGTAGACCTCGGTATCCATCACCAGGATGTTGATGTTTCGCCCCGAAGCGATTACGTGGTCGAGGCCGCCGAAACCGATGTCGTAGGCCCAGCCGTCACCGCCGAGGATCCAGACCGAGCGCTTGATGAGATTGTCGGCGGTTGAGAGCAGATCCTGCGCCAACGCCGCCTTGGAGCCCGAGAGGGCTTCTTTGAGCTCGCCTACCCAGTTTCGCTGTTGCTCGATCTCTTGCGGCGACTTCTGTGGGTTGTTCTTGAGGTTCTCAAGGAGCTTCACGTCGAGGCCCTTGGGCGGCTCGGCGATTGCGCGGTCGAGCAACTCGCGAGCGTACTCCATGAGCTTATCGGATGTAAGGCGCATGCCGAAACCGAACTCGGCGGCGTCCTCAAAGAGCGAGTTGGACCACACCGGCCCGCGGCCGTCCGCGCGCGTGGTATAAGGCGTGGTCGGGAGGTTACCCCCGTAGATAGAAGAACAACCGGTTGCATTAGCGATGACCGCGTGGTCTCCGTAAAGCTGCGTCAAGAGCTTCACATACGGCGTCTCACCGCAGCCGGCGCAGGCTCCGGAGAACTCAAACAGCGGCTCGAGCATCTGCGACCCCTTCGTGGTGTTGAGGTTGAGAGTCGTTGGGTCGGGGTTCGGAATCTCGTTAATAAAGAAGTTCCAGTTCTCGCGCTCCTGCTCGCGCAACGGCGGTTGTGGCGCAAGGTTGATCGCTTTACGGTCGGTCTTGGCGCCGTCTACCTTCTCGAATGCCGGGCAGATATCGATACACACGCCGCAGCCGGTGCAGTCCTCAGGAGCGATCTGAATCGTGAACTGCATCCCGCTGAACTCTTTGCCTTTGGCTTCGCACGACTTAAAGGTGGCCGGTGCGGACTGCAGGTACTTGGGATCGTAGGCCTTCATGCGAATGGTCGCGTGCGGACAGACCGCGGCGCAGTCGCCGCACTGGATGCAGACATCCGGTTCCCAGACCGGAATCATCTCGGCTACGTTGCGCTTCTCGTACTGGGTAGTGCCGGTTGGGTAGGTGCCGTCCGCCGGGAGCTTCGAAACCGGGAGCTTGTTGCCTCGCCCGGCGATGATCTCACCGGTCACCTCGCGTACGAACTTCGGCGCGTCTTCCGGCACCGGGGCAATCATGTGAGCCGTGCTGGATGCGGTCTTGGGATAATCCACCTGGTGAACGGCGGCGAGTGCCGCGTCGATGGTTGTGATGTTCTTATCGACGATGTCCTGGCCCTTTGCACCGTAGGTTTTCTTAATGGCGTCCTTGATGAGCGCAACCGCTTCGTCCTCGGGAAGAATGCCCGAGATCTTGAAGAACGCGGTCTGCATGATCACGTTGATGCGGCTACCCATCCCCATTTCTTCGGCGATCTTGAGCGCATCGATGACGTAGAACTGCAGCTGCTTGTCGATGATCTGTTTCTGTACCTCAACCGGCAGGTGATCCCAGACCTCGTCGGGACCATAAGGGGCCGCGAGTAAGAATACGCCGCCTTTCTCGACCCTGCTCAGCATGTCGAGCTTCTCGAGGAACGAGAACTTGTGGCACGCAAGAAAATTAGCTTTATCGATTAGGTACGTCGCCTTGATCGGGTCTTTGCCGAAGCGTAGATGGCTTACCGTGGTAGCGCCCGACTTCTTGGAGTCGTACACGAAGTAGCCTTGCGCGTAGTTATCGGTGGCGTCGCCGATGATCTTGATCGAGTTCTTGTTGGCGCCGACCGTTCCGTCGGCACCGAGGCCGTAGAACAGAGCGCGGTGTACGGTGTCGGACTCGGTTGAGAACGACGGGTCGAACTTTAGCGCAGTGTTGGTGACGTCATCGTTGATGCCGACCGTGAAGTGGTTCTTGGGTTTGTCGGAGTTCAGGTTGTCGAGCGCCGCTTTACACATTGCAGGAGTGAACTCGGCCGAACCGAGTCCGTAGCGCCCGCCCACGATCGTGGGTTGCGAGGTGAACGGTGCGGTCCCGTCCACCAGCGCTTCCGAGATGGTTGTCCAAACGTCCTCGTACAGCGGTTCGCCGAGGGCACCGGGTTCCTTGGTGCGATCGAGAACAGAGATTGCTTTGACGCTCTTCGGCAGTGCCTTGAGGAGCGCCTTGGTGTCGAACGGGCGGAAGAGGCGGACCTTGATCATACCGACCTTTTCGCCCTGGGAGGCCAGGTACTCAACCGTCTCTTCCATGGTTTCGGCGGCCGAGCCCATCAGGATAGCCACGCGCTCGGCATCCGGGGCGCCGACGTAGTCGAACAGGTTGTACCGGCGCCCGGTGAGTTTCGCAAACTCGTCCATATAGCTTTGCACGATCGCGGGAGTGGCTTGATAGTACTTGTTGACCGTTTCGCGTGCGGCAAAAAAGACGTCCGGATTCTGGCTGGTGCCGCGAATTGCCGGCCGCTCCGGATTAAGACCACGCTCGCGGTGTGCGTGAACGTGCTCGCTCTTGATGAGCTTGCGCATCACTTCGTACGGGACCTCGTCTACCTTCTGAATCTCATGCGAAGTTCTGAACCCATCGAAGAAATGCAGGAACGGGATGCGCGACTCCAGCGTGGCGGCCTGCGCGATCAGCCCCAGGTCCATCGCTTCCTGGATGGAGTTGGAGGACAGCAGCCCGAAACCGGTGGACCGGGCGGCCATGACGTCGCTATGATCGCCGAAGATGCTGAGTGCCTGTGAGGAGACCGCGCGCGCGGCGATGTGAAACACCGTGGGGGTGAGCTCGCCGGCAATCTTGTACATGTTCGGGATCATCAACAGAAGTCCCTGCGATGAGGTGAAGGTGGTAGTAAGTGCGCCGGTGGTGAGTGCGCCGTGAACCGCGCCCGCAGCGCCGGCCTCCGACTGCATCTCGACTACGTGGGGGATGGTGCCCCAGATGTTTGCTCGCTTCTCGGCCGAGTACTGATCCGAAAGCTCGCCCATGGGTGAGGACGGTGTGATCGGGTAAATCGCGATGACTTCGTTGGTGGCGTGTGCCACGTACGCGGCCGCGGTATTACCGTCGATAACGACCATATTTTTGTCCGACATAGTGTCTTATCACTCCTTATAAAATTTTCACAGCATAGATTTACACAGTTCGCTCAAACACTATTCGCTGCGTTGCGACAGAGATGACGAACATCCTATTGACGTGTAGTTCCACTATAACCGGGGAAAATCAAAAACGCAACCTTTTGATACCGATATAACGATACAGATTACTTGTTCCGTTTCAGCAGGGTGCGTGGTCAATCGTAGAGGAGACGCAAGTTCTCGAGTCGTGCGAATGCGTAGGTGAGCCGCTCGAG
>SLBH01000388.1 GCA_007126415.1 Spirochaetales bacterium | reverse complement strand
GGCTTGCTGTTTTCAGCCCGCGCAATTGCTGTGTGCCTACACGCCGCCCGCTTCTCGGTAGTACTAACACTGTGTCAGGGTAGCGTGAATCTACGCTCACAATCAAACGGGCGGGCCCGGTTCTACAACGGCATCGTGAGTACCACCCGAGTGCCGGCGCGCCGATGCTGAGCCGGTTCCAGTCTCACCGTTGCCCGATGTGCTCGCTCAGAATGCGGACGAGCGACCAGCCGAAACTCGAGGCATGCTCATCATCGGTGCAGGGGTTCATTCCCGACCTGTCGTCGGCTATAGTGACGATGAAATGATCGCCGCTCGGCTGCGCGCTCACCGAGAGCGTGCAGCAACATCGGCGATGTCCTTTTCGAGGCTGATCTGGATGCCTCCGGCGAGCGCATCGACGATATCGTCAAGAAGTGGCTCAAGGTAGCTACGGATCGAGATCCCGCGAAGGTTATCGGACTGATAGAGGTTGTTGTACAGGGTCTTCATCGCCTGCAGACGCCCGCGAGCTTGTTCCTAAGCCTGCAGTGCCGGATAGCTGTCGATCGAGGCGACGTTGTTCTTAATCCGATGGTGGAGTTCTTTCAGGAGGGGTTCGTTTTGTGCAAGCTGTCGTTTCGTCTCTATCCTCGGCGCGTTTGCGCTCAGTGACGTCGCGGCAGAAGGTGACCATGCGTACGCCGTCGGCCTGATCGAGGCGTGAAGTCTTGACCTCAACATCGAAAAGCGTCCCGTCTTTGCGGAGGTGTTTCGTCTCGAACGTTTCCGATCCGGCCTTCATGATCCGCTGTATTCGTTCCTCGGTTTCCTGAGGAGTCTCAACCGCATCGATACGGTTGATCGAGATGCCGATAAGCTCTCCGCGGGTATATCCGCACATGCAGCAGAAACTGTCGTTGACGAGGGAGATTCTACCGTCTGGTTCTACTACCAGAACCCCATCCATGGTAGTTTCGAGGATCGTGTGCAGGTATTCGCTTGCATCCCGAAGCGCGCGTTCGGACGTTTTCCGTCTTGTGATGTCTTCAAACGTAGCGTAGACCTGATACGGGGTTTCGTGTCCGGGTTTGAAAAGCGGGATGGCGGTTAGGGAAAGCCAGACGTACTCGTTTCTCTCCGGCACAAATATGCCACGATCTACCGGACCAACCGTGCTGCCGTTTCTGAGCGCCTGCATCGCAGGGTGTTGGGAGCCGGGTAATTGCTCGCCCTGTTCGTTGATCATTTTCCAACGGGGATCCATCGAAGTCTTGCCGGTCATTTGATCTACCGTCAATCCAAGAATTTTCTCTGCCGCCGGATTCGCCGACACAATAGTGCCGTCGGGGGCTTGGTACACAACGCCGACAGACATCGTCTCAAAAAGACGGCGATACTGCTCCTCACTGTCCTTCAGCGCATTCTCCATGCGCTTGTGGTCGGTGATGTCGGCAAATACAGCGGCAAACTGATCCTTATCCGTTCGGAATGCAGTTACTTCAACGAACCTATCTAACTCTCGGGTGTAGTTCTCAAAAACAGCCGGCGCTCCTGTCCGGACTACGGTTCCATAAGTATCGATCCAGAGCTGTTCCGTGTTCGGCAAGAGCTCAAGAACCGTTCTGTTCACAACCTCTTGTGCTTTGAGCCCCGTAGTTTTCTCAAAGGCGGGATTGACGGCGATGAATCGATAGTCCACCGGCTTACCGTTATTGTCATAGATCATCTCGTGCAGAGCAACAGCACTGTTGCTGTGCTCAAACAACTGCCGGTATTTCTTTCTGCTTTCCGCAAGTTCCGTTGCGGCACGAAATAGCTTGAATGCCATCTTGATAGAGGCATCAATGACCGTGTTGCCGGCATTTTTTACGACGTAGCCGTATGAAGTTATCTTCTCGGTCTTCTCCACGATCTCGGGCTCGGTATGGGAGGACAAAAACACCACCGGAATATCGCGTTCCTGCAGTATGATACGGGCCGCTTCGGTACCATCGATGCCGCCGGGGCCAAGGTCGATATCCATTAGTATGAGGTCGAGCGAGTTGCCGTTGTTGACCATCTTAATTGCGCGTTCCCCGCTGTGAGCAACGACGACACCATACCCAAGCTTCTGAAGCGACATCTTCTCGGATATGGCGAGAATAGCTTCGTCTTCAACGAGTAGGATCGTTTTCTTGCTGCTTTCATTCATGCATCAGTCCTTGGCGCCTATTGCGAGCAGCATTAGAAAAGACGAAAGCAACCCGACCGGAACGCTCGCTCGTCCGCGGTTGGGTCGGTGAGTGGCCCCTGAACAATTCACACCCTCTCACGCATTGTACAGCCGGAATATAGCGATGTATATAAGTTTGGGAGCGTGTTCACGCGTTTGTGGTAATCGACGACTTCGACGTCGTGAACGTCGCCATCGTCCCAACGAAAGCATATCCGCCACCGGTTGTTGATTCGGATGCTATACATGGCGCTCCGATGCTCGGTGGAACCCGTAAGCAGAACTCCGTATGCCATATCGTTTCGGGCGGGGTAGGCGCGGAGCCGGGAACGCCGTTAGGTTGAGGACGGTATTCGGATCGTGTACGTGTTTCGCTTTTCTCCGGACAGCGATACGGTTCCGTTGAGCTGCTCGACAAGCATTTGTACAATCTGAAGTCCGAAGGTCTCAGGATTCTCGAAACTCACCGAAGCCGGTTCGTTGTGACCGATTCGCGGGAAGGAAAAAGCGCTACAATGTCGCGGATCAACGGGGTGAGGTACTCAGTGATTCGGAGCTCGCGAAATGATCCTTGTGGCCCTGCTGGTATGGATTCTTGTCGCCATCGCTCGCCACAAAGACTTCGATGTCCTCGCCTGTCAGCCGCATAATGCGCACGTACTCACCTCGGAAGGAGATTCATACCGGTTGAAAGACGGCAGTTGAAAGACCGGCTACTTGTCAATTCTGCGTCGCGCTCCGATACGCTCACGCACGTCGCCATGTGGCTCGTGGGCCCGACCCTATCCGCTCAATCAAGCCGTGACTTTTGAGCGTTTGAAGGATCGATCTAATGCGTGAGTCCGGAACCTCCGGGAAACGGTCTCGGAGGTTTTGAATTGAGAAGGGCTGGGGGAGGTCGTCGCCGGATTCGATCAGCGTTCGTAGCTCGTGCGTGGTGTCCTGGGTGCTGCGGACCCGGTTTGAACCGTAGATCGGCGGCGCTTCGCCGACACGTTGGCCGACGGGCGCATCCGCGTCGTTTAGGTGGTAATCGGGCGAGACGGGCCGGTCGTCTTGTCTGGTGTGCCACTCTGCTTTGGCGCAGGCTGCGAAGAACGCGGCGGTCCATTGCTCGGCCGCTTTTCGGCTGCCGGTGTACACAATCTGCAGTGAATGGTGTAGGGCGTGCAGCTCGGACAACACCCGCGCGGCATGGGTTGCGGGCCATCGGCCCTGTAGTTTCTTGGGATTGAGAAAGTCGCGGTACTCGGCCTCTATCACCATCGCCGCGCGATTCCACCGGGACAGGTCGGCGAGCTTCGCGTGCAGCACTTGTAGTGAGCTGAAATCGGTCAGAATGTTTTCGAATGTTTTGCGTTCCACGACGGCTAAGATCTGCCGGTCTATCTCGAGCGCATAATCGCCGGCTGCGAGCTTGCGCCGTTCGGTGGGCACGCCCCCAAACTTCCATGGATAGCGCTCACCGCTGTCGACCAAAACGCGGTACGCGCCGTGGGCGTATAACCGTACGCGCGAGTTACTGCGGTGTTGCTGCATTCCGCCCTGTGTGCGGAAGAATATCTGTTCGTAGCTTCCGGGCTTGTTCTTGTAGCGCTTCTCAAGAAACAGAAAGTTGCAGCGCTTGCGTGTCGGACGGTCCAACACCACCGAGAGTTGCTTCCCCAAGCGTTCAAGGCGGGTTATCTGAACGCGCTCGAGCTCCTGGAACTCCGGCCCGTCGAGAGGTGCTTCTTCGCTGGGTTCGCCTTCGCGCAGGCAGAATATTTGCTTGCCGGCGCCGGGCCATTTGTCCTGCAGCCACAGCGCGATCACGCGCTCGTCTCCGCGCCGAATCTCAACCCGGAACGGGAATTTCGGGTTCTCGGTAGACGACAGAATCCACTCCGCCCGGGCGCTCACGGCTGATCCTCCTCGTGAACCGGCGTCGGCATCCGCCTCACCGT